>JBOGKI010000049.1:0-13750 GCA_050745605.1 Terriglobia bacterium
CAACTATGCGGTGCACAGCACTGGCTCCGTGGACACGCAAGGCGACACCATTCTGGAAGCGCAGCAGGCCCGTACCCAGCTTCACATTGATGGGACGGGTGTGCGCGTGGGCGCGATCTCCGACGGCCTTAAGGGCGTCTTCGCCACCGGCTGCACCACCTGCCAGGGTGTGACCGGCGGTCCGATTGCGACCGGCGACTTGCCGCAATCCACCGGCGCCCGCAATTCCAGCGGCGTTTTGATCTCATCCACCGGCGGCATCACGGGCCGCTCCTTTCAGAGCAACCATGATCTGGAGGGTCTGCCCAGCGGTACCTGCGGATTCGCCGGCGCGGGAGCCGAAGGCACGGCGCTTTTGGAGATCGTCTATGACCTTGCTCCCGGGGCCACTTTATTCTTCGACAATGCCGGCACCGACATGGAATTCAACCAGGCGGTGAATGATCTTGCCACCAAGGGCGACGTGGTGATGGACGATCTCAGCTTCTTCGGCTTGCCCTCCGACGGCACGAGCGTCGTTTCACAGAACACCGCCAGCGCCCTGAACAACGCCTCGAATCCCGTCCGCGCCTATTTCACCGCCGTGGGCAACAATGCCCGCCAGCATTACCTCGGCCTCTACCAGGATTCCGGCGTGAACGGCGCCACGCTGGGGCTGCCGGCCGGAGATCTCCACTTGTTTCAGGCCAGCTCCAGCA
Organism: Terriglobia bacterium; assembly: GCA_050745605.1. Classification (GTDB taxonomy): domain Bacteria; phylum Acidobacteriota; class Terriglobia; order UBA7540; family UBA7540; genus CALCEB01. The sequence continues at coordinate 699 of JBOGKI010000049.1, forward strand.
CCTCCGATATTCTGGGCCTCGGTCCTACGGCAACCGATCGCGTCATCCTGCCCAACAATGGCGAAGTTGTCGTCGTCCTCACCTGGGACGATCCCTTCGGAGCTTCCAGCAACAACTACGATCTGTATTTCATCAATGAGACCACCGGAAAGGTGGCTGCCTCCAGCACCGACGTTCAAAACGGAACTCAGGACCCGGTGGAATTCATCGATTACACCAACCATACGGGCGCGCAGAGTAACTTTGATATTGTCATCCAGAATGTGAATAATCAGGCGCAGGCGAAGCACCTGAACCTGTTCCTGTTTCAGCCCGAGTGCGCGGTGGCCGGCCCCTTGGCCATCGCCCCCGGTCACACGGAAATTCACAATTACAACACCCTCGCCAGCAGCGTTGCGGCTGAAGCGGACGCCGGCGGCTCGCCCGCCAGCGTCGTCGCTGTGGGCGCCATTAGGGCCAATGATCCCGGCAACAAAGACATCGAATTCTTCAGCAGCAACGGTCCTACGCTCGATGGCCGCGTCAAGCCGGACGCCACCGGCATTGACGGTGTTTCCATCACTGGCGCCGGAAAGTTTGAAAATCCGTTTTACGGCACCTCCGCCGCTACGCCCCACGCCGCGGGCATTGCCGCGCTCCTGCTGCAGGCCGCGCCCTGCCTGGTGGCCAATTCCAACGGCGCGCGCGATGACGCCGATGCCCGTACCACGCTGCGCAGCCTCGTTCTCAACAATTCCACGCCGCTTGGTTCGCCGGTTCCCAATAACATTTTCGGCTACGGCCGCCTGAACGCGCTGGCGGCAGCGGAGCAAACTCTGCCGGCCGCGGTCGCTCCCGGCACTTCACCCGTTCTGTTTGTCAGCGGCAACTCGCCCAGCGGATTCAGCGGCAGCTTTCCCAGCACCACCTTCACCGATCCGCAACAGTGCCCCCTCTCGGTCGCGGCGACGGGCGGTTGCACCACTTCCTCCGGTTCGAATCCCACCGTCACGTGCCCGTTCGGACAAAGTGCCACAACCTTGACGGCGACCGCCGATAGCGTGTCTTTCTCCGCTCCTCAAAAGGCGTATGTCATCGTCACGAGTTTCACCCTGACGGCTTTGCCCGCCAGCGCCAGCGTCACGCCCGGCCAGGCGGCGTCGTATCAAATCACCATCAAGCCGCAAGCCGGGCCATTTGCGAATGCCATTTCGCTGGCCTGCACGGGTCTACCGGCGCGAGCCATGTGCGCCTTCACTCCTGCCACCGTCACGCCCGGCCCGAAAGCCTTCCCGGTCCAACTTTCCATTTCGACGGCGGCAGCTTCGCGGCTCACTCCCGGCCTTTACCTATTTCCACCTGGCACGCCGCCCCTTGGCTCGATCTGGATTTTTGCCTTGGCTCTTGCCGCCCTGTTGCTGCTCACTCTTCTAAGTGTGGTGCGCCGCACCCGCGCTTGGCGCTTTGCTGCGTACCTCGCGCTGGCGCTGATGCTGGCTTATCTGGCGGCGCTTCCGGCTTGCGGCAGTGGTGGCAGCAATAATCCGCCGGCCGGCGTTCCGGGCACTCCCTCCGGCGCCTACACCGTCAATGTCACGGCCACGTCCGGGTCGTTGGTGGTCACAAGTCCCGTCACGCTGACGGTTCAGTAGATTCGCCCTTCGAAGCCTTTTGGAAGTGGAGCGGCGGCTTGACGCCGCTATTTCGGGGCTGGCGGGATAAACCCGCCTCTACGTCCCTAGGAGGGCGGGGCGAAGGCCGATGAGTTAACCCATTTCGGGGCTGGCGGGATAAACCCGCCGCTACGTCCCCCCCTGAGACTGTGGCATTGCTTCAGGAGACGATCTTCGATTGACATCGCCGGGGGCTGGACTTATTCTCCGAACTCTGTAAATGGTTCGGCGAATCTCGCGTGGCGCAGTAGTCGCCGGAAGGCAACTGTTGCATGGCTGCAGTTTCAGACTCGGAAGCTTCGTCCCGCCTGCCCGGAGGGTGGCTCTTGCAAGCCCTGCCCTTTGCCATTCTTGGCGGGGCCGCCATCCGCATTCGGCTTTCGTGGGATCGGATCCCCAATCGATTCGCCGTCCACTGGACCGCGCATGGTCTGCCGGACCGCTGGGCCACCAAGAGCGTCCTGGGAGTTTATGGAGTGTTGTTGATGGGCGTGGCAGGATGCGCGATTCTGGTGGCCATCAGCTACGGCATGGGACTCGGCCTGAAGAAGCTTCGTGCCGCGGGAGCGGGAGCTTCCGCTGCCGGCCTGAACCAGGGAACCATGCTATGGACGTTCATCGGTGTTGAATTCTTCCTGGCATTGATGCTCGGCTGGACGGCCATGCTCCCCCTGCGCGCCAATCCCGATGCGCAGCCGAACATTCCCTTGATCGTCTCTATCACGCTGGTCCTTGCGCTGATTATCATCCTCCAGTCGGTTCGCATGCAGCGCCGGAAGCACAACCTGAAGAGTGCCTCAAGCGCCAGAAAGTTCCGGCCTGCCGCCTCACCTCAAACCGAATTGGAAAAGAGCCGGCAGAATCGCCGCTATTGGAAGGCCGGCATGTTTTACGTCAACCGCGAGGACCCTTCGATCTTCGTGGAAAAAATCGAGGGCGTGGGCTACACCTTGAATTTTGGTCATCCCGCCGCCTGGTTGTTTTTCGCGGTCCTGCTGTTCCTTCCGTTGGCGATTGCGCTACTGCTCTCGCACTGAGGGCGTCGTCAGAGGGCGAAGGGAAGGGCAGGGTTTCAACCGCGCCTTTCCAGTTTGCGTGGTAAGAGACTCTCTGGAGGAGTCTATCGATGGCCGGTTCAAAGGGTGAGGGTCCGCTCGACAAAGCCTTGGGAATGCACTGCCGCATCGGGCGGCGCGACTTCCTGAATTCAACCTTGCTCGCCTCCGGCAGCCTGCTGCTCCGTTCCATGGCTCCACGCGAGCTGCTGGCTGAGGAGGATTGGACCGGCTATGGCGGAGTTGGCGATTATCGCAACTCCAACGGTAATACCTATGAGGTGATGACGGCCGGGCACCAGATTCGCGATCACGTCTTTGACCGGCGCCCCGCCGATGTGACGGATACCGGCGAAGTATTCGACTGCGTGGTGGTAGGCGGCGGCATCAGCGGCTTGGCCGCGGCGCTGTTCTTCCAACGCCAGGCCGGCCACGGTTTGACTTGCCTGGTGCTCGAGAATCATCCCGTCTTTGGCGGCGAGGCCAAACGCAATGAGTTCATCGTGGACGGCCAGCGTTTGATGGCGCCGCAGGGGTCTGACCATTTTCAGATTCCCTACCCTCACAGTTTCATGGCGCGCTTCTATGACCGGATCGGGCTCGACTGGAAACAGTTCAAGTACCAAACCTGGGGCAGCGCGTCGCCACCGGTTCCGATGGGCCGGACCTTCGAAGCCATGCCCGGTCCCATCGCCCATTACTTTGGAGCGAAGTTCGGGAAGCGGCCCGGAATCTGGCTGATGGATCCGTGGAACAAGGCCCCGGATAAAATTCCAATATCAGCCTCGATGCGCGCCGAGATGCTGAAGTACAACCGGGAAAGCTCCAAGGCCGCGCGCCCGTTTGATTATCCAGGCGACGAGAAGTCGCGGCGATTGGACAGCATGACCATCGAGAATTACCTGACGGAGCGCCACGGGCTCAGCCAGGAAGCTATCCGGACTTTCATGACTCCGGGCGACGGCGGCGGATTCGGCGCTGGTCCGGATGTGCTCTCCGCCTACTGCCTTTGGGCTTTTGACGAACTTCATGCATTGGATGATTCGCCGGAAACCGGGTGGCAGGCGTTTCCGGGCGGGAATGCCGGAATCGCCCGGCAGATGGTGAAGACGCTCATTCCCCAGTCCATCGCGGGCGCGCGCACGCTGGAAGCGGTCTGCCGCGGCCGCTTGAGCTTCTCCACGCTTGACCGGCCCGGGCAGCCTTCGCGCATCCGCCTCGGTTCAACCACGGTGCGAGTGGAGCACGATGCCGAACCTCGAAAGTCCAGGTATGTTGTCCTGGCATACACCCAGGGCGGAAAGGTTTATCGCCTGAAGGCACGATCCGTGGTGATGGCGGGTGGCTGCTGGACCACGCGCCGTGTGGTGCGCGATCTGCCGCAAACACACCGCGAGGCTTACAGCCAGTTTTATCGCTCGCCTTGCATGATGGTCAACGTCGCGGTTCGCCACTGGCGCTTTCTCTACAAGCTCGGAGTGTCCGGCGCGCAATGGTACGAAGGCTTGGGCAGCTTCACCTCGGCCCGCAGGGTTCCAACGTTCTCCACCAACACCACGACCGTCGGGCCGGACTCGCCCATCGTGCTGACTTTCAAAACGCTCTTCTGCCACCCCGGCCTTTCGCTTGCGGAGCAGGGAAATCGCGGCCGCGCCGAGCTTCTGGCCACTTCGTTCCGTGAATACGAACGGCAGATTCGCGGACAGCTCGCGGAGATGTTCTCGCCAACCGGCTTCGACGCCAAGCGTGATATCGCGGCGATCATTCTGAACCGCTGGGGACATGCTTATCTCAGCCCCCAGCCTGGGTTCTTCTTTGGCAAGGATGGCAAGCCCGCCCCGCGTGATGTTCTGCGCGCCGCGCCTTTCGGCAGGATCGCCTTTGCCAACACCGATCTTTCCGGCGCCATGGATCACAAGACGGCGATTAGCGAAGCGCACCGCGCCGTGGGGCAACTGCTGGACCAGGTGCTGACGTAACGGGGGATAGCCACGGCACGTTTCTTTTGTCGAGGACGGGCTGTAGCGGCGCTCTGTGAGCGCCGCATTTGTCAAAAGATAAAAACCGGCGGTCCCTTCCAGGGTAAACTGCGACCGCCGCGACAGAGCGTTCGGTAGCGACTCAGTTTGGCGCCGTAGCGGCGAGTTTACCTCGCCCCCATGGCGGCATCAAGCCGGCTCCACATCAAACTGAGTCACTACCGAGCGTCCGAGAATGTTTGGTTTTTCATTGAAGGCTGATAGTATCAAGATGCAAAGCAAATCCCGATGCGCAGATTCCTCCAAGTCGTACTGATCGCCGTTCCCGCCTATATCGTCCTGCTGGGCGTGACGGTGGCCGTCATGAAGCAGCCTCCGGAGCGCTTCGGGCGAATCATGCGGCATGTACCGGGGATCGCTTTTGCAGTGATTCCCTTCCGGCCGCTTTGGCTCATGGCCCGCGACGGGAGGCTCCAGGTGGGTGTTCCCGCTCCGGATTTCAAGCTGCCCAGCGAGGACAAGAAGTCGTCGGTTGAACTCGCTTCCTTTCGAGGCTTGCGGCCGGTGGTGCTGGTCTTCGGCAGCTACACTTGACCACCCTTTCGCCGGGAGGTTCCCGCGCTCAACAAGATTTACGAGCAGTACAAAGATCGCGTCATGTTCTACGTGGTCTACATTGAAGAGGCGCATCCCATCGACGCCTGGCAGGACCCGGACAACATCAAGGCTCACATTTTTCTGGTGAGCAGTAAGAACTTGAATGAACGCTGCGCGGCGGCCGGAGCCTGCGTGGCCAAATTGGGAATCAAGTTTCCCGCCGTGGTGGATGACCCCCAGAACTCGACCGAGCGCGCCTATACGGCGTGGCCGGACCGCCTCTACGTCATCGGCCGCGACGGTGACATCGCTTACAAGTCGGAAGCCGGTCCTTACGGCTTTGATCCCGAGGACGTGGCGAAGGCACTTCGGAAATTGATTTCGGCTTCCCCTTGAAATCCAACCTTGGGTCTTGTCCCATAAGAGCGGCGCCGCACCCATGCAAGGCTGGAGCCGCCCCGGCAGTCCTGCCGCGATCTCTGAGTCGGGCACTTCCAGGGCCCCATCCGTTCGCATCCCAGGCGGCCATCGCCCGTATCTACCCCACGGCGAGATAAGCATATCGAAGCAGAAACAAAATCGTCAGAACCCAGATCAGTACGCTGATCTCGCGATATCTTCCCGTGCCAAGCTTCACCAGCGTGAAAGCGATCAGGCCCAAGCTCAATCCCGTCGCCACGCTAAAGGTGAGCGGCGTCGCCAGCATGGTGATGAAAGCCGGAAAAGCTTCGCTGAAATCGGTCCAGCGCACGTGCGCCACGGATTGGCACATCAGCGCGCCGACCAGAATGAGGACAGGCGCTGTGGCGTAACCCGGAATGGCGCTGACCAGCGGCGAGAAGAACAATGCCACCAGAAACAGCGCCGCAATCACCATGTTGCCCAGTCCCGTGCGCGCCCCGGCAGCCACGCCGGTGGCGCTCTCGATATAACTGGTCACGGTGGATGTTCCGGTCAAGGCGCCGAAAAGTGTTCCCACCGCATCGGCCAAGAGGGCACGGCTAGCGCGAGGCAGGTTGCCATCCTGCATGAAGCCGCCCTGCTCGCACACTCCCACCAGTGTTCCCACGTTATCGAACAAATCCACGAAGAAAAAGGCAAAGATAATCTCCGCCAGGCCCAGGTGCAACGCCCCAGCTAGGTCAAGCTTGAGAAGAGTGCTCGACGGATGCGGCAGAGAGACGAGGCGGCTTGGCCCATGGCCGACACCGCGCAGGATACCCGCCACCGTGGTGGCGAAAATGCCTAGCAGAATCGCGCCTTTGACGTTGCGCGCCATCAACACGGCCGTCAGGATCAGCCCGAAGATCGCGATCTGCACCTGCGGGTCGGAAAAGCTGCCCAGCCCTACGAAGGTGGATTTCTCCGCCACCACCAGCTTGGCGTTGCGCAGCCCCACGAAGGCGATGAACAGCCCGATGCCCGCTGCGGTGCTGTGCTTCAGACAGTCCGGGATGCCATTGACAATCTGTTCGCGCACGCGAGTTAAGGTAAGCAGAAGGAAGAGGACGCCGGAGAAAAACACGACGCCCAGCGCGGTCTGCCACGGCACGCCTTTGCCGAGAACGATGGAATAGGTGAAGTAGGCGTTCAGCGACATGCCGGGCGCGAGCGCAATGGGATAGTTCGCCCACAGGCCCATCACCAGCGTGGCCACCGCCGCGGAAATGCACGTGGCAAAAAGAACGCCTTGCACTGGCATTCCGGCCTCGGAGAGGATCTGCGGATTCACCACGATGATGTAAGCCATCGTCATGAACGTGGTTAATCCACCCAGCACCTCCCGCCGCACGGTGGTCTGGTTTTCATCCAGTTTGAAAATCCGGTCGAGCAAGGGCGCTCCACAAGACAGAAATGCCGCCGGGGCTGGAACGCTCGCATTACCATCAAGGAAACAGCGTCCCGCAGCAAATCAAAATTGATGAAGAGGAAAGCTCAGAATATAGACAATGGGGAAGGATGCCACAGGCCGGCGTCTGGCCGCAAACCTTTAGTTACGGAAATGGGCTCCCGTCCGGATTGAACCCCCTACTCGTGGTTCAGTTTCGTTTTGTAGCGGCGGTGTCCCCACCGCTGTCATTGATTGTAAGGAGCTGCGGCGCTGAGAGCCTGCCCTGAACGAAGTGAAGGGACAGCGCCGCTACAGCAAACTGTACCACTACCGAACCCATCGGTGCTTCGCGCCGTCATTCGCAATCATGGTAACCTATTCTTTGTGCGGACCAATACGGATTGCCCCGCATCGCGAATAACTATTAGAATTATTAAGAGTTCAAAATGCAAAGGAGGGGAATCGAATGAAGAGAGGTTCCAATGAAAGGCTTTTGGACAGCTTCGATTGCGATTCTCATCTGGTGCGGGACGGCCGCTGCGGGCCCCATGAATCCTTGTGGAATGCCGCCGGCGCTGGATTCGACCTCAGACGATTTCCCGGCGTTCTCTCAGATGGCGGGCTGCGTGCGGAAAACGCTCGATCCCGTTGACGGAACATTCTCTTTCGCCCCATCCCCAGCGCTGCTCAACCCCGCGATCCGCGTCACCCAAGCCTCGCCGTTCTCTTCTCCCGTGCCGCCCCTCGCGCTCCAGAACCTGGCCACGGAAAAATTTGCAAGTCCCACCGATGGACTGAACTCTGCTTCACCGTCGAACGTCGTTTTGAAGCTCAGTGGTAACTCCGATTCGAATCGATCGTCATCTCGACCCGCGATGATGACGGTGACCCTGCTCGGAGTGGGTGTTTTCGTCCTGGCGTGCCTCATGGCCGTTCGCCGGCAACGTGGCAAGCTTCGAGGCGAGGTGGAGGGTAGACGCGAAATGGCATCGGGTCTCCCGGCGCCACATCCTGCCTCTGCCGAGGTCCTGATTAGCAAGCCGGCTGAAGAGATCTTGCAGGCCAGCACGCGACGATGCCGCTACTGCACCAGCGCCTTGGTACGGCCTTCACAGAAACGGAATCTGTTGGAGAGCCGCGTACTTCCTCTTTTGTCGATCATTCCGTTCCGGTGCATGAGCTGCCGACGACGCTATTACGGCCTGGCCTTCTCGCGGTGACGCCCGTCGGGTTGCGCGCCACCCAACGGGATCGCGGCCCACCCCGGCTCGCGCATCACGTAGAGGCCGGCTTTAGCCGGGCAAAAATGCCTTATGCCAGCCCCTGCCGCTCCTTGATACCCGGCATGACACCCCACTTTATGCCCAGCCATGCTGCCTTAAAAGGCGGCGCTACCATCCGCGCCACTTAACCGCTCGTGGCCAATCTCTGCGCCCTTCTCAATTTTTTCGTGAAAGACGTCCAGTGGAGTTACAATGCCGTCTACTCTTGAGCGGAGGGAATTGTATGCTGACACGGCGCGACTTTCTTCAAAAGACACTGACCGGGATTGCGGCGGGCGCGGCGCTATCCGGCAGCGGTCTGTGGGCGGAGGGAAAACTTGCCTGGCCGAAACCCATCGGCCTGCAAATCTACACCGTGCGTAACCAGTACCGTGAAGACCCCGCAGGTACCCTGAAAAAGGTGGGGGCGATCGGATACCGGGAAGTGGATCTGTCCGGATTTTTGCCGCCGCATCTGGCTCCGGCGACTCTTAAGGGCGACCTGCGGGCCGCCAATCTCCGGGCCGTCAGCGATTACCTGGACATGCCCAAGACCGCCGATGATTGGAAGAAATCGGTGGCGGAGGCCCACTCCGCCGGTGCGAGCTACATCGTCACCGGGAATACCGATCGCATTGACGCCGACGGCTGGAGGCGCCTGGCCGATCTCTTCAACGAATGCGGCAGGCTCTCCGCCGCGGCGGGATTGCAGTTCGCTTACCACAACCACATTCGCGAGTTTGAGCATTTGGGCAATACCAATGGCTATGAGATCCTGCTCACGCGCTGTGATCCGAAGCTCGTGAAGATGGAGATGGACATTTTCTGGATCACCTATTCCGGCGCCGATCCCCTCGTTTATTTCCGGCGATTCCCGGGCCGGTTTCCTTTGCTTCATATCAAGGACATGAAGAAGGGCATCACCGTGAATCCCCGCGAGTTCCCGCCCGAGAACGGTCCTAACCCGTTTACTCCGGTTGGTCAAGGCCGGATTGATTGGCCGAAAATCTTCGCCCACGTCGGGCAGGCGGGAACCAAGCACATTTTTGTGGAACAGGACCGCTGTGACGGGTCGCCGTTCGACGCCCTGCGGGTCAGTTTCAAATACTTGAAGAACCTCCGGCTGAGCGCGTAGAGATGTGCGCGCCGCAAGAAACAACCCACGGCACGAAAACCGTGCCGTGGCTACCGACCGCTGGTTGCGACCGTGCTGTAGTGTCCAAGAAATAAGTGGACAATTGGCCCTCCCGTAGCGCCGGCATCCCTTCGCTTCGCTCAGGGCAGGCTTTGCCGGCACATGCCGCCGGGACGGCGGCGCTACATTGTCTACCCAATTACGGGACACTACGCCAGCATTTCCGTGCGGCGGAACATGCAGCCGCCCCCCAGTGGCCGCAAGAATCTCCTTGATTTTAAGCTATTACCATTGCATAGTTGAGTTGTCGGTTACTCCATCAAGCAACCGCGTCCGGCCGCAGTTGTCCCCCCTCGCACGGCCCTACGGGAATGCATCAAGTACTTTATTATCATATTGTTATGCGGATATTAGAAGAAGCAAAGCCGCATGTTATTGAAATTAAATAGGTTATAAACATGGAGCACGGGGCTCGCGCGGCCCATCTCAATGTTTGTCTCACTCGCCTCAGTACCCATCCGGCGGGAACACCGTATGCCGGGGCGCAGGCATGGGTACGTCACCCTTTCGGGCGCGCCACAAGATGGCGTTAAGTTCATGAGCGTTGACCTTGTCGGCGTGGGAGAAGTCCATTTGGGCGGACTGGCGGGCGCCGGGAGCGTTGGGCGGATTGGTCTGGTAAATCAGACCGTTGTCGCGGTTGTGGTAATCAGCCTTGAAGGGTGGCTGATGCCCCGAACCGGAGAAGAGCGGGGTCATCAGATCGGCCTGGGCGTCGTTATTGTTCATCGGCGGCAGGCCCAGGAGCCACTCCATGGTGCGGATCATGTTCACGGTGGTATAGAAATGGCTGTCGACAAACGGCTGAGCCGCAGAGCCGGGCGCGTACTTGCTGATGACCAGCGCCGGACTGCGATGCGCGTCCACGTGATCCGGTCCGTCCTGGGCGTCGTCTTCCAGGATGCAGATGGCCGTGTCATCCCAATAGGGGCTGTGGGAGACAGCCTCCACCACGCGGCCCACCGCCAAGTCATTGTCCGCAACGGATGCAATGGGCTTGGGCGCGCCGGGGCGCGTGCCGGCGGTGTGATCGTCGGGGAGGCGGAGAATCACGAACTGTGGCAACTCAGTTCCCTGCGCCGATTGGCGCGCCTTGATGAATCGATCGAACTCATTCAGGAACTCGTCCACGCGCAGTTGATCCGGATAGTAGAGGTTGAAATCGGCAGACCTCGGATCGAAATGCCCGCGCAGCTCGGGCATGGTGGCCACATCGCGGGCAATCATCGGAATCTCCCAGGGCCACGGACTCTTCGAGCCGTGCGGCTGGCCGACGTTCGGGGGCAGCGGCTCACCCTGCTTTACGAAAGACCGCGAGCACCCGGAAGCAACCGGCTCCGGCGTGCCGGCGAGCGGCGACTGCGTGCGGTGCGCCTCAAAGCACCACTCGGTGGCGACGAACTCGCCATAGTTCCGGTGGGTCAGCCCGTAGCTCGCCACGTCCGCCCAGATGTATCCGGTGCCGGGTTCATCCACATCGGCGATCCCTTGCAGCAGCGGATAGGCGTTGGACACCTGACCTTCGTAATCGTAGCGGCGCTCCGAGCCGCGATAGCTGATCTCCCAGGTCTTTTCGGTGTAATCGCTATCGATGGCGGCGTTCGACCAGACGTGGCCGTTGCCGGAGACTTCGCCGCTGACGTAAAAATTGTCCAGCACGCCGAATTGGCGGGCGAGCTCGTGCTGGTTGGGCGTGATGTCCTGGCCATACATCACCAGCGACGGATCGCCGTTGCCGGGCTTCAGGTCTCCGAAAACCTGATCGTAACTGCGATTTTCCTTGATGATGTAGATCACATGGCGAATGGGGTTTTGCCCCGAAGCGAAGTGAATCGACTGTGCCTCGTGCTCCATGCGATTGCTTTCCTCGACCTCTTTCGTCCACGCCGCCAAGTGCAAGTCAATCGTACCCACGTCAATCCTGGCGATGGAGCCGTGAATGAGCGTAGGGATGTAAGCGTGCGGCCCGCGGCGCCCGTCGGGATTGACGTCCGGATCGAAGGCGGAATTGGGTCCGGTGCCCCTGCCCTTGCCCGTCGTCATCAACAGATCGTTGCCTTCAACGGCAACCGCCGTTGGATACCACTCCGTGGGAATGAAGCCGAGCGCGGCCTGCGCCGCCGGAAGTTCAGCGGCAGGCGCCGCGGGAAGCCCATGGGCGGGAAGTTCGCCGAAACCCCGCGCCACGTCAAACACCGCCACGGCATCCTGCGAGGCGTCCGCCACGAACAGTCGCTTGCCGTCGGCGCTCAGAGCCAGTCCATTGGGATAGGTTCCTCCGAACTTTTCTCCCGGAAGCTCAGTGGAGAGGAGGCCCACCATGCGCCCTTGTGCCGTGTCCACCACCGCAACGCGGTCACGGTTGGCCAGCGCCACGTAAAGCAATTTCTGATCGGGGCTGAACAGCATGGCCGTGGGATGGGAGCCGGCCGCAGTGGGCGCGGCCGGAGGCAGAAGCGGAATCAGCCGGGTCACCTGGCCGCTCTCAAGATTCAACTGTGCCACCTGCGAGGCGTTCCACAGACTGCAATAGGCGGTTTTGCCGTCACGCGCCACCACCACGCCATAGGGATAAGCGGAAGGCACGTTGGGTTTCGAGCTCAGGTCGAAGCGATGGATCACCTCGCCCTTCCTGGCATCAATCAGCAGCGCGTCGTCGGAAAGATTGTCCGCCACCAGGATTCGGTCCCCGTGCTCGCCGCGCGCCACCGCAATTCCAGCGGGATAAGGTATGGCGGCTCCCGTCTTGGGCTGCGCATACGAGACGCGGTCCGCGCGCTGGCCAGTGCCCAGCGGTTGCAAGCCAATTTTCAGAAATGCCTGGGGCGAAATTTCACCATGCTTGAGCTTGTAGACAGCGATTCCATCGCCCAGATCGCCCGGGCGCGCGCCTTCAGGATCCGAGATAGAAGCGATGGACGCATACAACCGCTTGCCGTTGGTGGAGAATGCCAGGCCCAGGAAATAGGTCTGGTGGGCTCGCTTGCCCAGGCGGGCATCGGGAAAATCGCGCAATTCGTTTGTGGCCAGATTCAGAATGGCGATCGACTGGTCGTAGTGCGACTCCTTGGTCCCATAGCCATCGTTCAAGATCGCGGCGTAGCGTCCGTCCGGGCTGATGGCAATCGTCCCCGGGAAGCTATTGGTCCGTCGCGGCTGGCCGGGCGCCGGTTCCTGCAGAAGTTTGCTGGTGGAGAGATGGATCGGCTGCTCTCCGGATTGCGCTACGCTGGGGCGGATGGCTACGCCGCAGATGAGCGCGCCCACTACCGAACCGATGATGATGAAACGGCCTTTGATCATGGCGTTCTCCCTAAAAGCAGTGACAAGTGATGAGTGACGAGCAGAAAAAGCGGTCAGCGATCAGCTTTCAGCGAAAACCCTGCCGGTCCGATGCTTTCTCTGCATTGCAAGGTCGTAAATTCCAGTCTTTTGGCAAGCATTTTTTCAGGCGCTCCTGTGTTACGGAGACCGTCATTCC
>JBOGKI010000050.1:0-13700 GCA_050745605.1 Terriglobia bacterium
TCAGGATCCCGGCGGAGGTCATGAAGCCAGAGAAAACCTGGCACGACCCCTCCCCATAGTGACGGAATGAAATCGCAACTGCTTGTGAACACACCGTTTCACCCCGGAGACCGTGGAAGTTGGGCTAGCGGAAAAATCAAACCGGCAGGATCATCCCGTGCTTTTCATGCCGAAAGCGACTCCACCCACCGTGAGCTGAAGCAGGTGCGTGAGGTCCGGCGAGGCTTTTCGAAAGGCCGACCTCCATTGTTGCAGAAACCGGATCTGCAGGAAGTTCAGCGGATCAACATAGGGGTTGCGCAGGCGGATGGATTCGCGCAGCACCGGCTGGCGCTCGAGCAACTCGGAGCCGCCACGAATCGCCAGCACGGCGCGCCGGCTGCGATGATGCTCCGCTTCGATCAAACCGAAGATATGCTCGCGCACGGGCGTCGATCGTACCAGCGCTGCATAGCGGCGAGCGATGTAAAGATCCGTTTTGGCGAGCGAAATCTCTGCATTTTCGATCAGCACGGAAAAGAACGGCCAGCCCTGATACATCTCGCGCAACAAAGTGAGACCGGCGGGGTGAGATCGCTCGAATGCTTCGAGCGCGTAGCCCAGCCCGTACCAGGAAGGCAGAAAGTGGCGGGATTGCGTCCATGCCAGCACCCAGGGAATGGCCCGAAGGTCTTCAATGTTGGTGGATCGCTGCCGCCGCGCCGGACGCGATCCCCAGCGCAGTTGATCAATCAAGTCAATGGGCGTGGCTTCATCAAAATACTGTTGAAATTCAGGCGTGGCGTAAACCAGCTTCCGGTAAAACGCCCGGCTGATCTCGGCAAGCTCCGAGGCCTGCCGTTCCCATTTGCCGAGCAGTGTGCGGCCGATGCGCTTCGGGCGGAGCAGGTTCGCATCAATCACGGAGGAGACAAGCTGCTCAATGTTGCGCTTGGCGATGGCGGGATGCGAATACTTTACGGAGATCACTTCGCCCTGTTCGGTGATGCGCACGCGGCCGCCTGGAGCGGCGTGAGGCTGGGCTACGACGCTGCGGTAGGACATGCCTCCGCCCCGATCGATGGTTCCCCCTTTGCCGTGGAACAAGGCCAGCTTCACGCCATGCCCCGTGGCCACTTTGTTCAGTTGCTCCTGGGCGCGGAAGAGCGACCAGTTGGCGGCAAGATACCCGGAGTCCTTCACCGAGTCGGAGTAACCCAGCATCACTTCCTGCACGTCGCCGCGGCTGTGAATGAGGCGGCGGTAGAGAGGGTCGGAAAGAAGCTGGTCCATCAATTGCGGACAAGCAAGCAAGGATTCATAAGTCTCAAACAGAGGAATCACATCGAACCGTGAGCGAACCCTCCCCGAACCCGCCTTGATCATCCCGCATTCGCCGCCCAGCAGCAAAGCATCCCAGACGTCAGAAACGCGTGAGGTCATGCTCAGGATGTAACGGTGCGCGGCTTCCTCGCCATTCGTGTCCTGGATCTTGCGCAGCGTGTCAAACTCCGCCAGAATGGCGCGCGCCGCCGCCGGGCGCTTGCCGTGATTGTCTTGCGAAACCAGCAGGCGCTTAATGGAGCGGATTCTCTCCGCCTCTGGCTCTACGGACAGGCCCGCGGCGTGCACCAGGGCCTCCGCCGCGCTGCGAGTCACGGAACTGTGCTGCCGGAAATCGAGTTCCGCCGCGTGGAATCCAAACACCTCTCCGGCCACACGCAACCGGCCTGGACCCAGGCGTGCCAGCCGTTCGCCTGCCTGATCCCGCAGAGCATCTTCAATCAAACGGCAATCGCTGATGAATCCACGCGGATTTGGGTAGGCGCCGGCTGACCTTTCGATGGTGCGCTGCAAACGCCACATCATCGCCCGCAGCTTTTGGCGGTAGAGTTCGTGCGGTTGATCGCTAGGCTCAAGGGCTTTGTGCGCCTCGAATCGCTTGGCGTCCCGAGCCAGGCTCTGCCGAAGCTTAAGCGTGACCCGAGGACTCCGGCAGGAAATGGACAAATGCGCCAGCAGGCGGTCACACGAGTGGAGATAGTATTGGAGCACGCTCTGGCGAAACTGCTCCGCCGCGGCCAGGCTCGTCTGCGGCGTCACGTTGGGATTGCCGTCGCGGTCGGTTCCCACCCAGGAGCCGAAATGCAGAAAGGGCGCTGGCGCACGCAGCTCGGGATAGAAACTCCGTAACTGCCGGGTGAAATCGTCCCAGAAATCACCCGCCAAGGCATAGATGGTCCGGTCAAAATAAACCAGCGCGCTTTCCAATTCCACGTGCGGCGTCACTGGCCGCTCGCGGATTTCGTCTGTCAGCCATAACGCTTCCACCCAGGGATCGAGCGCGTCCTCAAGCCCTTGAGAGATTCCGCCGCAAGCGGTTTCGAGCGTGCGGCTGATGCGATAAAGGTGGTTCAGCACGCTGCGGCGCTTGGCTTCGGTGGGGTGGGCCGTGAGCACCGGCTCAATGCTCATGGAGTTGAGCAAATCCGCCAGCGCCCGCTGCGGCACGCGGTGGCGGCGAAGCTCGGTGAAGGTGTGGCGGATGGAGCGCGGCGCGCCGGATTCCTGACGGGCATAGTGTTCCAAGCGTCGGATGCGCTCGCGCTCCTCGCAGAGATTGACCAGGTGAAAGAACAGGCTGAAAGCGTGCGCCACGTCCGTGGCAGCAGCCAGCGTGAGGCTGCTGACGGCTCGGTCGTTTTCCGCAAAAAGCGCGGGCCGTGGATTCTGCCGCATCTCCTTAGAAAGCCTGCGAAGCTGCTCAATGGCGCCAAAGACGTGTTCGCCCGAATGTTCCCTGACTACGTTTCCCAGGCGCGTGGTGAGCAGCCGGACTTCCTGGCGCAGAGATCCTTGCATGGTTGACCGAGCCGTGGCTCCCACCCATCACAAGACCGCGATGAATGCGCCACTTGAAAATTCAAAAAGAAAAAACCCACGGCAAACAAGCCGTGCCGTCGCTAGCCTTTGGCCAGCGCGGGTTCCAGGACTTTGCGCACCGCTTCGATCGAAGGCTCCACGCGAAGCCGCTGGCTGTTCTCTTTCCCTTCGGACCGATGCCGCATGATGTAATCCGTGTCCTTGAGCTGATGGCCGGTGAGAATGGCGACGACGTCCGCGTGCCTTTCAATTTTGCCGGCGCGGCACAGCTTGCGAACTCCCGCGACCGTGGCGGCAGAAGCAGGTTCGCAGCCCACACCATCCTCCGCCAGCATACGTTTGGCCTCGAAGATTTCCTCATCCGTCACCGACTCTGAAAATCCCCCCGACCATTGAAGCGCCCGCACGCCTTTCTTCCAATTCGCCGGGCGCCCAATGCGGATAGCGGTGGCCTCGGTTTGCGGTTGATCCACGGGAATCAACTCCGCAGAAGCGGAGCTGAAAGTCCGGTAGAAGGGATTCGCGCCTGCCGCCTGGATCACCACGATCTTGGAAACCTTTTCGATGAAGCCCATTTCCTTCAACTCGTGCAAGGCCTTACCAATGGCAGAGGCGTTGCCCAGGTTGCCGCCCGGCACGACGATGTAATCCGGCGGGCGCCAGGCACGCTGCTCCATCAACTCCGCCACAATCGTCTTCTGCCCCTCAATGCGGAACGGGTTCACGGAGTTCACCAGGTAGAGGCCGAACTCCGGCGCAATCTGGCGCAACAGGCCAAAAGCCTGGTCAAATGTATCGCCGACCTCCACCACGATGGCCCCAAAGTCGAGCGCCTGGGCGAGCTTGGCTGCGGAAATCTGGCGACAGGGCACGAACAGAATGGACTTCATGCCGGCGCGCGCGGCGTAGGCCGCCATGGACGACGAAGTGTTGCCCGTGGAGGCGCAGGCGACCCGGCGGACGTTGCGCGAGGCGGCGCGGGTGATGCAAGCCGTCATGCCGAGGTCCTTGAACGATCCGGTGGGATTGTTGCCTTGATGCTTGATGGTCAGGTGGACTGGTCCTGCCCACCAGCCAGCGCGGCGCGTGCCGGTGAGCGGCGTGGAACCTTCGGAGAGGGAAATAATCCGGTCCTTGGGTTCGACAAAGGGAATCAGCTCGCGGAATCTCCACACACCGCTGCGGTCGATCGGCTCGCCACTCAGTCGCCGCCGGTGCCAGGTCTGACGGAGGGCTTCCGGTTCATAGGGATCAAACTCGTAGCGCACTTCGAGCAGCCCTCCGCAGCTCGCACACTGGTGGGCGTCTTGGCGAGGGTGCTGCCGCTCGCCGCAAGTCTCCTCGATGCACTGTAAGTAGGCGGTGGCCATGATGAGTGTGGATTGTCTGGCGCGGCGGCTACCCGTTCAGAGTTCAAATTCATCGTGCACTGCCATCACCGCATCCTTCACGTCGCCGGATTTCACGGCGAAGGAAATACTGAGCTCGGAAGAGCCCTGGGCGATGGCGATGATGTTGATTCCCTTGCGGCCGAGCGCGGCGAAGGCTCGGCCGGCGATCCCGGGTGTCCCTTTCATGTTTTCGCCGATGGTCACGACAATCGCCACATGCGGCATGACTTCAATCGAAACCATGTGGTCATGCATCATTTCAAGCTCGAAGACTTTATCGAGTTTGGCCTTCACGCGCTTCAAATCCGGCTCCCGCACCGCGAAGCAGAGGATGTTATCCGCCGAGGATTGCGTCACCATCAGCGTGTCCACCTCTTCCATTCCCAGGCCGGCGAAGGTTCGCGTCGCCAATTGGGCGAACGGCATGACGTCCCTGCCGGTCAAGGTGATCAGGTCCGCCTTGCTGACGGAGGTGATGGCCTTAACGCCGGGTGAGGAGGCGGAGGACGATGGACAGATTCGCGTGCCCGGGCACGTGGGGTTGAAGGTGTTCTTGATCCACACCGCAATCTTCTTCTTCATCACCGGCTGGATGGTTTTGGGGTGCAGCACTTTCGCGCCGAAGAAGGAAAGTTCGATGGCTTCGCGGTAAGATATCTCCGGAATGATGCGAGCTGAAGGTACCAGCCGCGGATCGGCGGTCATCACTCCGTCCACGTCCGTCCAGATCCAGATTTCGTCCGCATCAAGCCCGGCGCCGACGATGGTGGCGCTGTAGTCGGAGCCGCCCCGTCCCAGGGTGGTGCAGAGGCCGTCGCGCGTGGCGCCGCGAAATCCGGTGACCACGGGCAAAACGCCGCGCCGTCGCGCCGCGCCCAGGCGTTGGCGAAGGCGCTCGCGGGTTTCCTCTAGGAGCGGCGTGGCGTTGCCGAAAATTTCATCCGTCACAATCAGCTCGGTAGAATCCACGGCCTCCGACGGGCAGCCCTGGCTGCGCAGGATGGCGGCCATCAGCGTGGCAGACATTACTTCGCCGAGGCTGGATAGGGTATCCATGGCGCGGGGTGTGACTTCCCGCACCAGAGAAAAACCCGAGCACAAGTTTTCAAAATTGCCCACTTGCTCGGCAAGCCGGGGCAGGACCACGGCCTGCTCGCTCGCGGTCAAGGTTTTGTCGGCCACTTCGCGGTGGCGGCGGGCCATCTCCTGCCGCACGCCCTTCCAGTGGTCGCGGTCGCCGTGGCTGGCTTCGGTCGCAGCGCGGATCAGCATGTCCGTCACGCCGCCCATGGCGGAAACCACCACCACCAGGTCGAAACGCTTCGCGTGTTCAATCAGCAGCTCGGCGGCGCGCTGCATGCGTTCGGCGCTACCGATGGAGGTTCCGCCGAACTTCATCACGGCAAGCGGCTTTTCCCCTTTCGGCATTCGGACAACATTCCTCTCTTCGCGTGGATGGTTCCGGCGATTTCCCTGGTTTGGGGGAGGACCGGAGCGATCACCCTCTGTGTGACAACTACGATTTCGCGCTGTAGCGGCCACACAGGCTCGATCACCCCACCCAGGCGCTACGTGGCGGCTGGCGTTTTTGCGGGAATGGGAATTCCGGCGCCGGTGGGCCGGGTGGACTCGCGGACCGCCTCAATAAACACCTTGGCCGGAAGAGAAAGATAGCGGTCGCGGCGGTAGACCAGTCCCAATTCGCGGAACAGCTTGTCACCCTCCAGCGGAATCAATTTAAGCAGATTGGCGGCCACTTCCGGCTGGGCGTAGGTCCGGCTGATGATGGAAATGCCGAGGCCGGCCCCGACAAACTTTTTAATGGTCTCGACGCTCGCCAGCTCCATAGAAATCTGCACGTGCTGGCGATAATCGCGCAGCAAGCGGTCGATCACCACACGGGTGTTGCCCGTTTTGGGCAGAATCAACGGGCAATTGGCCACTTCCTCGACTGTGGCGACGCGCTTGCGGGCCATGGCGTGATTGGCCGGAACCACCACTTGCATTTCATCCCTGAAGACCGGAATCACTTCCATGTTGGTGGCGGTAATCGGCAGCGTCACAATACCCAGCTCCACCGCGCCTTCTTGTACCTTCTGCATGATCTTGTGGCTGAAGTTGCGGTAAATGCTGATCTGCACGAGCGGATAAAGGTGCTTGAAGCGGGCGAAAGTCTTCGGCAACACGTAGAGGCAAGTGGCCTCATTGGCGCCGATGTAGAGCTTGCCGCGCACGGTCTGGTTAAGCTCGGCGACAGCTTGCAAGGCTTCCTTGTGCAGCCCGATGATCCTTTCGGCATAACGCTGCAGGATTTCTCCGGCTGGCGTCATCAGCACTTTTTTACCGCTGCGGTCAAGAAGCCTCTCCCCACACTCCTGCTCCAGCAAACGCACCTGCGCGCTGATGGCCGGTTGCGTGCGATAGAGTTTTTCCGCCGCACGGGAAAAGCTCTGCAGCTTGGCAACCTCGAGGAAACTGGTAAGCTGGTCGTAGTCCATGACGGGTTCAATCTTGCCGCTCCTGATTGTAACAGAGGCGAAGCGGCAGCCCTGTTACGATCGTTATAGAAAATTCTTATAACTTGACTGGGGGCTCCGCCCGCCGGATTGACCCTACCTCAACAGGCCGGAGCCAGGGCTTGATGACCTGTGGGCATTGGCTCCCGCCGGCTTTGGCGGCAAGGCGCCCACCGATGAGCCGGACTCTTTGGCCGAAGCTCCACCGGGAACGGATGCCGGCGCATGAACGAGTTGCTGGTAAACCGCCGTCAGCGTTTGCGGGACATTCTCCCAGGCGCGGAGGCGGAATTGTGATGAAGTGAGAAGAGCCTCCTTCACCTGCTTCAGGGATTGTCCTTCCTGGATGAGCGTTTGGACTTCGGAGACGATCCACTGCAGGAACTGCCGGAATTGCTCAACATCCTGGCGGGAGCCCGGCAGGCCGTGGGCCGGCACGAAAGTATCCGCTTTCCAGGTTTCAAGCTGGCCCAGAGTGTCGATCCAGCGGCGAATGTCGCGCGAGCCCATGGCGGGCACGTAGCCGTTATCGTAAAGATCGCCGAGAAAGAGGACTTTCTGCGCCGGCAGAAACACCACGGCATCACCGCCCGTTTCTCCGGCCGCGCCCGTATTCACGCGCAGGACGCGGATTTCCTCGCTGCCCGGCCGGAGGGCCAGGGCCCGATCAAACGTCCGCGTGGGCAAGGTGAAGTGAATGCCGCGCAGGCGCGCGCGGAGGTCCGATTCGTGGGCGCGCCGCGTGGAGAGTTGAGCCTCGTAGGTCTGCATTTGAGCAGCGGCGCTGGACGTGGAGATGATCTGGGCGCGCTGTTCAGCGAAAACTTCGTTGCCCAGCACTTGATCGCCATCCGGGTCCAGATCGATCACGTCGATGACCGGCGCCTCCGTGCGGCGGCGAATCTCATAGAGCGCTTCGCGGGCGTGCAGAGGATTGTTGGTGGCGCCGATCACGACCACGCCTTGATCCGTGATGACGAATCCCACGGCGGAGGCGCGGCTGTATTGGGGATCGCCGTCGAGGTCCACCACATCGTCGGGAATCCAGACGAAGACGTTGGGCTTCAGTTGCTGGACTTGGTATTCGCCTTCAGCCGCCCGCAACCCAGGTGCGGCCAACAGAGCTAGGATAAGCGCGCAGGCGCAGCAGAAGCCCAGGAAAACGCCCGGATTCCTTGGTAAACGGGGTTTGGAAAGCTTAAATGTCCACATAAACCTGCGCCCGCCATCCGCCGGAGACTTGCTCCAGCAACAGTTGATGGTAGGTGATCGCTTTCACCAGCGTTTTTGGCTGGTGCCGGGAACGGTCAAACCTTTCACCGCGAGCTTTCGCGCGAAGCGTTGGACCGTTATCAAGCCGGACTTCAAACGCGCGAAACAACCAACCTTCAGCGTCTTCCAGGAAAAGTATCTCGCTCAGGAAATTCACCAGCAAGGCGCCGAGGTCCCAGCCGCTTGCTTCAATCAGCACCTCCTGGCGCGGCTCGATGGAGTCAATGTCCACGAAAAGGTCCGTCAGGGCTCGCGCCGCGTTGGCGAACACCTCCGGCAGCGTCTTCCCCAACGCTTCGAAGCCAACATCCGCGGTGTGGTCGAGGATTCGAAAGGGTTCCATTAGTCCGGAACGATTCTACCGCGAAAGTGCAGTATCGAAGCCCAGTGCGCCTGTTTTTTATGATAACACCGGCGGGCCCGTCGAACGGTCTTTAGGTGGCGCCCCTCAGCCTATCATTTTCTGGGGCGATAGGGGAGACGGCAGACCCTTTGTCTTTGGAACCCGAGCATGTCCGCACCCGGAGTATCGCGCCAGGGCATGATGTTCATCAGGGCTTCCAGATGCATGAGTGACCCCAATCACTTGCGCAGCTCATGGCGGATGAGCTTGATGCGCTGTTCGGCCTGCCACGCCTGATCGGAGGTTTTGTTCGACGTCAGTTGGACGAATCGCTGATAAGCATCGAGCGCCTGCGGCAAGGCGCGAAGATGATCGAAACAGGTGGCAAGGAAAAAATAATAACCGACGGGAGGATTCGGTGTCTTCAGCAGAGCTTCGAGGATGGGAATGGCGTCCGCATAACGTTTTTCAAAGTAGACGCTGGCGGCCAGGCCCTTGGCGGCGTCCACGTTGTGGGGATCCCGCTTCAGCGCCGCGCGAAATTCCGCCTCGGCTTCCGGAAACTTCTGCTCCTCAAGCAGCGTTTGACCCAGGGCGCGGTGCAAGTCGGGTTGGGCGGACATCGTGGCCAGCGCCTGACGGTAATATTTTTCAGACTCCGGGAATTTCTTGAGCAGCGCATAAACATCGCCCAGCCGCACGTTGAGACCGGGAAAATCCGGATTCGATTTCAAGACCAGAAGAAGATTATCCAACGCCTTGCGGTTATCTCCCTGCTGCATTTCAATGCGGGCAAGCCGGGAGCGAGCTTGATAGTCACCGGGATTCTGAGCCAGATACTGCTCGAGGACGGTCGCGGCCTGGCTTGCCTGGTTCAAGCCTTCGAGCGCCACCGCCATGTCCAATCGGAGGCCGGGCAGCGAGGGGTTCAGCGTGGCTGCCTTGTTGAAAGCGCTGTTGGCATCCGCAAACCGTTTTTCTGAAAGATAAAGCTGGCCGAGATTATATTGCGCCACCGCCAGGTGCGGATCCAGTTTCAAAGCCTCCCGGAACTCTTTTTCAGCGTCGGCCTGTTTGCCCTCGAGCGTCAGGGCCCGGCCCGCGAATAAGTGGACTTTGGGATCGCCCGGCTTGAGGCTCTCAGCCTTTTGGATTTGCTCGAACGCCTCGTCCGCATGTTTCAGGTTCACCAGCAGAATTCCCAGGTTCAAGCGGGCCGCGTACAAGTCTGGCTTCAGATTCACCGTCTTCTGATAAGCCTGGACAGCCTGCTGGTACTGGCGCAGGCCGGTGTAGGCATAACCCAGATTGAACCACACAGCCGGCGCGTCCGGTGCGGTCTTCAGAAGTTCCTTGAGAGCAGTCACCGCGCTGGCGTAATCCTTCCGCCCCATCGCTTCCTGAGCGGAGTTGAAGAGCCGCTGCGGCGATGCCGGTGCTGTTTCTTGCTGAGCCGTGGCAGGTTTGGATGACGTTCGAGATTGCGGATGGGGGCAGATGGACGGGAAACAAGCCACCGCGCTGGCCAACAGGATTGGCTCGAGCCAGAACACCCAGCGCCGCGCCGCGACGGCTAGAACACCGGCGAGCCGGGGGTGGCGCACGCATCGCGATCTAAGATGGGTGCGCCGGAAAAGTTCGCAGGCATCGCAAAAATCATCAGGAAGTCGCCAGCCTGATTTCGATCGTGTATCCGGCACAGGATTTTGCATTGCGGCTCGAGCCAACGTGGCGCCGCGCCGATTGCGGCCTCTCTCGATCGGCGCGGCGGCTGCTCTCAATCACCCGGATTCACGGGACTCCATGATCTGGCGCGATTCCGGCCGGCTCCAGTCTGCCACTCAGAACCTGCGCCAGATACCGCCCCGTGTGAGATGCCGGATTCCTGGCAATCCGCTCGGGCGGACCGGAGGCTACCAGATACCCGCCCGATTCGCCACCTTCCGGCCCCAGGTCAATGATCCAATCGGCGGACTTCAATACGTCCAGGTTGTGCTCGATGATCAAAACCGTGCCGCCGGATTCGATGAGCTTGCGGAAGGCTGCAAGTAATTTGTTGATGTCGTCGAAGTGGAGGCCGGTGGTGGGTTCGTCAAAGATGAACAATGACTGCTCGGCGGTTTGCATCGCCAGATGGGCTGCGAGCCGCACGCGCTGCGCTTCGCCGCCGGAAAGCGTGGTGGCGGACTGGCCGAGACGCAGGTAACCCAGCCCCACCTCTTCCAGCACGCGAATCCTGCCCGTCACTTTGGGCGAACCCGCGAAGAAACTGAGCGCCTCGCGGACCGTCATTTGCAAGACGTCGTGAATGTTCCTGCCTTGGTAACGAACCTCGAGGATCGACGGCTTGAACCGGCGGCCTCCGCATTCCTCACACACCAACTCCACATCCGCCAGGAATTGCATTTCCACCTTCACCGTGCCGTCACCCTGGCAGGTCTCGCAGCGCCCACCCGGAATGTTGAAAGAAAAATAACCCGCGGTGTAGCCGTGGCGGCGAGCCTCCGCGGTCGCTGCGAAAAGCTCTCGAATCGCATCGAAAGCCTTAATATAAGTCACCGGATTCGAGCGCGGCGTGCGGCCGAGCGGCGACTGATCCACCAGCACAATCTGCGCCAGCTTTTCATCACCTTCAATCCCTTCGCATTCAGCACGGTGCGCCGGGATGCCGCGCCGGGCCATCAGCGCGTTGTAGAGGACGTCGTGAATCAGAGTGGACTTGCCGGAACCGGAGACACCGCTCACCGCCGTCATGATACCCAGCGGGACAGCGGCATCGATGGACTTGAGGTTGTGCTGCCGCGCGCCCCGGATGCGCACCCAACCATTTTGAGGCTTGCGGCGAAGCGCCGGCACGGGAATTTCAAGACGGCCCGAAAGGTAGCGGCCCGTCAGCGATTCAGAATCGCGCCGGAGACCTTCGACCGTCCCGGAGTAGATCAAGCGGCCACCATGCTCGCCAGCTCCCGGCCCCATATCCAGAATCCGGTCAGCGTTACGCATCATCTCCGCGTCGTGCTCAACCACCAGGATGGTGTTGCCAATGTCACGAAGGCGCTTGAGAATTTCAATCAGCCGTCCGGTGTCGCGGGGATGCAGGCCGATGGATGGTTCGTCGAGGACGTAAAGAGCCCCCACCAGGTTCGAGCCGAGGGAAGTGGCGAGTTGGATGCGCTGCGACTCGCCGCCAGAGAGGGTGGACGCCAGGCGGTCAAGAGTCAGATACTCCAGCCCGACTTCGTTCAAGTAACGCAGCCGGGAATGAATCTCCTCCAGCACCTTGCCCGCCACCGTCTCCTGCGCCGGCGAAAACTGCAGGTGGTTCAAAAAGCGGTAGGCTTCCTGAATCGACATCCGGCAGACTTCCGTGATGGTCTGGCCGTCAATCCGCACATTCAGCGCCTCGCGGCGTAAGCGGCCCCCGTTGCACTCCGGGCAAAGCGTGTAGCCGCGATAGCGGCTGAGGAAGACGCGCACATGAAGCTTGTACTTCTTGCGTTCGAGATAGTCAAAGAAGCCGCGAATACCGGGAAAGTCTTCATCCCCTTCAATCACCCACCGCCGCTGCTGGGCCGTCAGGCGATGGAAGGGAACATCCAGCGGAATCCCCTTGGAGCGGGCGGCGCGTTTCATCTCATTGAAGGGCATGCGATAGCGCGGCTTGGTCCACGGCTCAACCGCTCCCTCCGTTAGAGTCTTACTTTTATCCGGGATCACCAGGTTCAGGTCAAAATCGATGGTATTTCCAAAGCCTTGGCAGCGGGGGCAAGCGCCGAAGGGGTTATTGAACGAAAAAAGCGCGGGCTCGGGTTCCTGGTAAAGAATGCGGCAACGCTTGCATTCGAACCGCTCGTTGAACACCAGCCGCTCGAACGAAGAGCCTGGCGCGGCGGAATTCGAACCGGCGGAGTCCGGCTGGACAAATTCCAGGATGATTTCTCCGCCCTCCCGAAAGCCCAATTCCACAGAGTCAATCAGCCGCTGGCGAACATCAGCAGACACGGCGAGGCGATCTACCAGTACATAAACCGGCATCGCAAAGTCGATGCCCAACAAGGATTCTGGCACCGAGAACTCGAACCCTCGACCGTTCTGATACAGCCGGTTGAATCCCTGCTGACGAAGAGAAAACAGCCGGGCCTTCAGATCATCATCCAGGCCGGCGGGCGAGCCAGGGGTTTGACTGGAAGCTGGATTGGCCGTTCGCCGTTTCCGGCTCTTCGCCCCGGAGCTATTCTTATTGGGCGCGAGATCCGCCGCTCCCGCCGCGGTTGCGTTCCCCAGCCGTCGATCCTGGCCCTTGGGCGCGGTATTCAACTGAAAAAGGACGTAAAACCTGCGGCCGGGCTCAAGGGCGAGGACGCGGTCAGCGATTTCGTCAACATTGTCTCGCCGGACCACCTCACCGCAATTCCAGCAGAGAGTGGTGCCCACTCGGGCGAAGAGCAGGCGAAGATAGTCGTAAATTTCCGTGGCCGTCGCCACCGTGGAACGTGGGTTGCGAGTGGTGTTCTTCTGCCGGATGGCGACGGCCGGGGCAATTCCCGTGATTTCGTCCACTTCGGGCTTTTCCATGCGCTCCAGGAATTGTCGCGCATAAGCCGAAAGCGACTCCACATAGCGGCGCTGGCCCTCGGCGTAGATCGTGTCAAACGCCAGGCTGGATTTGCCGGAGCCGGAAACTCCGGTAATCACCGTCAGGTGATTATGCGGGATTTCCGTATCGACGTTCTTCAAGTTGTGAGACCGGGCGCCCCGGATGACGATGCACTCCTGCTCCGGATGACTGCTCCGGGAAGGAAAAAACTCGCCCGTTCCCGAGGAGATTTCCTGCGCGCCCGTAGCAACTCCCGAAGCGGCGTCTCCGGCCAAACCGCCCTCTGCAAGCGTCACTCCCCGGTCAGTGGATTCAGCCGGCGTCGGCTCGCGAGGGTAAATCTGTTCGTCCTTGCTCAAGAATGCTCTCCGCGTTCCTGGGGGGTTCAAGGAGTCCGGCGGGCATCCCCCTGGAGGCTACGCCGGTGCTCGCGCAAAATACCAAGTATACTCTTTCCGCGAACCATGTGCTCCGCTGCGTTGAGAACTGTTCGGGGCGGAGAGAGCAATGGGCGTGGGCTTCCGACACCGGGATAAATTCAATGGCGCGGATCGGTGGACTTAGCGTTCTACGTTGTCTTGTGGCGTTCTTGGAAGGGGCGAGGGATCATGATGAGCGGCTGGTGTCATGTCACAGCCAACTTTTTACCATCAAACCCGCGCTGTAGCAGCGCTCGGAGCTTGCCCTGACGCAGGAAGGGAGCGCCGAACTCGTTGAAA
>JBOGKI010000051.1:0-13654 GCA_050745605.1 Terriglobia bacterium
CCTCTCCCTGGACTTCTTCAAACTCCTGCTGGACCTCGGCCTTCGACCGTTTGGGCCGGGTGACAGATTTCGTAACTTTGGTGGCCATTGCAATTCTCCTGTTGCTGTTTCCTGATCGCGGGTGCGGCGGCTAGAGACAAAAAATACCACAGTCCCCGCAGCGTTTTCGCCGACGGCACACTCTTCTTGGTGGCTGCCGATTGCCGACTGCTTTTGGTCGACTCTCCATCCGTTGTCAGAAGCTAAGGCGGAGCCCCCACTCCAGGCTGCGCGGTCCGCCAAAGGCAAAGACTCCCGACCCAAACAGCGTCCGGTTGGTTCGCAGGTCCGGTGTCGTGCCATTGACGGAGCCAGCCAGACCGTTCAGCACTCCGCTCAACGTGTTGCCGGGCGCATCGTAGTTGGCAAAGTTAAACAGATTGTAGATGCCGACCGAAGGCTCAATCTCGGCCGTGTCGGAGATCCTTCCCCAGAGGCGGTGCGGGTGAAAGAGATACGAGATCTTCAAGTCCGTATCCAGGAAGGGCGCAAGGTTGACCTCACCGGCCGGAGCGGACTGGACCGAAGGCATCACTGCCTGTAACGCCTGAAGTTGACCTGTTGTGAACAGTCCGGCATTCACCAGCGCCTGGCCTGCGGGCGTGAGCTTGCCTGCGTCGTTAGTGTTGTAAGCGGCGACCACGTTGTTGAGATTGCCGGCCGTGATGCTGCGCCCGAATGACCCGACGTTGGTGCCGGGCAACACGTCGCCGGTGGTGCCGTCGCCGGTCACGTCCGTCCGGAAGATTTCTCCCGGAGCGCCCGCGGCGGCAAGGGTCAGCGTGAGTGGCAGCGCCGTATCAACGTGAGAGATGAAACTGGCGCGGAAGTTGTGGGGAAAGTCGAAGACGCCTCCGAACGACAGTTGATGGGTTCGGTCGAGGGCATTGGGGCCGTAATAGTGATCGATATTGTTGAAGTCAACGGCGTTATTGATGAAGTCCTGATCCTGGGCGAAACTGTCAAAACGCGAAAGCGCATAGGACACCTGCAGGCTCATCTGCTTCACGCCCCGGAACGGCGTGGAGATATTCTGGCGCAGAGACACCTGAAGCGCGTTGTACACGGAACGCCCAATCGGAAAGAGCATCTGGTTCTGGCCAAGATTCGGATTGATCCCTGGGAATGCCGCGCCGGTTGCCGGAGTCAATCCAAAAGCGGAGGCCGGGAACCCACTGAGATAACCGACCCCGGAATCGAGTCCGTTATTGGCGTAGTCCACGATGCTCGCGCCGGCGCCGATCGCGCATTGGACGCCGGTCGGCCCGTCGGGGCAGCCGAACCCCTCGTTGGTCACGTTGATGGCGTTCAATGCCGCTGCTTTGTTCAGGTAGCGGGCATCGCCCACATGGTTGGTGTCGTAACCCACCAGAAGATCCAAGGCGAGGTTGCGCACGTAATCGACGCTCAGGACTGTCCCGGTTCCGAACTGGTGCTGGAGGCCCGCGTTGAATTGCCAGGAATAAGGAGTCTTATAGTCCGGCGCGATCAATTGATTGCCGGTTGAGTCGGCTCCTTCCGCCAGCGTGGTGCCGACGAAGCCTCCGTTGGCTTGCGGTCCGGCCTTGACGGTGGCAGCCTGAAACGCCTGCTGGGCGGCGATCATTTGGGAGACGACCGAGCCAATGGCTTGGCCGCAGATGTTCGAGGTGTTCAGGGTTCCACCACCCGGCAGAGGCACCAATCCCGAGGGACAGGCCGTGGCCGTCCCGAAGAAGAGCCCCTGCTGCAGGCGGGCCGGAGCGTCAAATTCGACGTTGTTGAAAATGGCGTTCTCATAGTAGAGGCCGCCTCCGATGCGGATGACCGTGCTCTTGCTTCCGCGCGGCGCCCACGCGATGCCCATGGTGGGAGCAAAGTTCAGGTTGGGTTGAGTTGTCCGGTCTCCCAGCCCGGGCGCAAACTGGTTCAGCGCCGGTACGGGCGGCAGATTGTTATCGTCGCGCCCCGTATCCCGTACGTAACGGAGTCCGAAATTGACATTGAGGTTCGGCCGGATTTTCCAGCTATCGCCCACGTAGGCTTCAAAGCGTGTATCAAAGTTCAGACCAGCGGGATAGCCCAGGCCCGGAATAGCCGAGCCAAAGCCCTCACCGTTCCCCAGGATCAAACCGGCCACGGGATAGTTCAAAGGGTTGGAGATTCCACCTGGGAAGGGCCCGCTGGCGGCGAAAGCCAGTGAGGCGGGATCGGTGCCCGAACTCACGTCCGGCGCCAATCCGAAAAACGCCGCGAACCCACCGTCTATGATGCGGTTGATTCCGGCGCCGTAACGAACGATGTGCGAGCCCTTGATCTTGCTACCATCATATTTGAACTGCAAGTTATGTTGGATGGTGACCTGGGGAGCGAGCAGATTCGGACCGGACGTGAACGGCCCAATCGCGTTGATTTCAACCCCGGGAGCCGGGTTCGGGACGCCCTGGCTGGCGTCCACAATGCCATTGTTGAAGCGAGTGTATCCAAATCGGATGCTGTGCGTCCAGGTGCCCGTCGTGAAGTCCAGGCCGGCCGCTTCAACGGGCGTGTGGTCGCGGTTGCGGAATGGAGAGTAACTGTTAGGGGCGGAAGCAATCACGTCGTCGTTCTGATCGAAGCTGAAACGGTAAAAAGCCCGTATATTGGAATTGATGTTCCAATCCAGGCGCCCGTCCAGCAGGCTTTCATGAAATGGAGACTTGTAGCTGCCCGAGAGCGCGGAAAACGGCGCCGGGAATAACACGGCATTGGTCAGGTTCTGCACCGTCCGTTCCCAGTCCGCAAAGAAGAAGAGCTTGCTGTGAAGGATGGGCCCGCCAAAATCAGCCCCGTACTGCTGGCGATTCCAGGGAACATCGGTCTGGCCGTATCGCGCCGCGGTGCTGTGATCCTGGGCCAGCAGGAAAGCGTCACCGTGGAATTGATTGCTGCCGGAGCGCGTGGTGACGTTGACAGCGCCGGAGGAAGTAAGCTCCGTCGAAAGGTCCAGCGACGATTGCTCAATCTGGAATTGCTGGATCCCGCTCATCGGAATGTTCTGCGTGGTCGTTCCCACCATTTCATCGCTCACGTCGATGCCATCGACTTCAATGCGGGCGGTGCGCCCGAACCGTCCTCCGAACGAAATCGACGAAAATCCGTTCTTGGTGGGATCAAAAGTTCCGCCGTCCTGGATTTGAACGCCCGGGGACAGCGTAGCGAGGTCAAGGAAGTTGCGCCCGTTGATCGGGAGGTTCTGAATCTGCTCTCGTGTCACCGTATCCTGGATGGTGGCCTGCTCCGTGTTGATCTGGACGGCAGATGCCGCCACCGTGATCTCGGAGGTGGTCGCTCCCACCTGGAGCTGCAAGTTGCCCGAAGAGGTCACGCCGACGTTAACCGGGATGGACGTGGTTGTGGTCTTGAAGCCTTTGGCGGTGGCGCTAACCGTGTAAGTGCCCGGGAGCAACGCGCCCGAACTCCACGCGCCTTTGCTGGTGGTGGCGAGGTGCCAGGTTTGGCCTGTCGCCTTGCTGGAGACTGTAATCCTGGCGCCGGGAATCACGGCTCCGCTCGCGTCCGTGATAGTCCCTTGAATGCTTCCCGTTGAAATGGTGGTTTGCGCCATGAACGAAGCTGGAACACTGAAGACGAATATGAGTAGCGCGCCTGCTGCAATGAAATTAATCAGGTCAAGATGAAACTTGCTCCTCGATTTGGCCATTGCCTCCTCCCTTTGTATGAGAATCTGGGATTGCCACAGTAGGTCAAAGCGGCCTCCGGTCCGTTGCTGAGACTGCCATCGTTGTGATTCGTCTCAGACTTCCAACTGTCGCAATCGCTTGCCCTGCTGCCCTCACCAAACATGGATGCGCCGGGCAGCCCTTTTTCTCTGGTGGGCAAATGCTACAACTCTCCGGAGCCGCGGTCAAGCGATTGAATTTCCGGGTCATGGTACAGCAAACCGTACCACTGCCAATTTAGGGAAGAAAAGGCTTGACTCTTGAGATATGTCTGCATAAATAGAACCATACATTTTTGCGGTTCAGGAGAGAACCTGCAATGCGTCACGGAAAATGGTACCTCACGGTTTTTGTCTTCCTCGTGCTTGCGTCTCTGATTGGGGTCATGCCCGCGCTTGGCCAGGCCGTCTTCGGCAACATCGTTGGAACGGTCACAGACCCAAGTGGCGCCGCGGTGCCCAACGTCAAGGTGACGATTCGAGATCTGGACCGCGGTATCGATTATCAGGCGCAAACCAACAGCACCGGCAATTACCTTCAGACGCATCTTTTGGCAGGCCACTACCGCGTCACCATGGCCGCGCCTGGTTTCGAGCGTTTTGCGGCGGAGGCCAACGTGCAGGTTGATGCGTCGACAGAGGTGGATGCCCATCTTGGGCTCGGGAAATCCACCCAGGAGGTGACCGTCACAACGGAGACGCCACTGCTCAAGACGGACCGCGCCGACGTCAGCAATACGCTCTCCGCTCACGAACTGGAAGACCTTCCGGCGCTCAACCGCAACCTGACGGAACTGGTGCTGGCCATGCCAGGCGAGCAACAGAATGGGTGGGCTCACGCCGCGAGCGAGAACCCGCAGGGCGGGCTGCAGATTGACGCCAATGGCCAGGTCTTTACCTCCAACGGATTCCTGTTGGACGGCACAGAGAATGAAAGCCCGCTGCTCGGCATCGCGGTCATCAACCCCAACATGGATTCGCTCCAGGAATTCAAGGTGACCACCAGCAATTACGATGCGGAGTTCGGCTCGGTCTCCGGCGCGCTGCTTCAGGCCACCACCAAGTCCGGAACGAATCAGTTTCACGGCACGGCATTTGAGTTTCTCCGCAATGATATTTTCAATTCCGCCGATCCCTTCACCCAACTGAATCCTCCCATCCGCTGGAACCAGTTCGGCGGCTCCGTGGGCGGGCCCATCAAAAAGGACAAGGTTTTCTTCTTCGGTGATTACCAGGCGACGCGCCGGCGCACGGGCGCCTCGCTGGTCACGACGGTGCCGACCGCTCTGGAGCGCAGCGGCAACCTGCAAAGCTTATTGGGAAGTTACATCTGCGCCAACGGTACCGCCTCCAGCAGCCCCTGCGCGAATCCGGTGATGGTGCCGACCACCCAAGGCACCATGGTTCCGGCGCAAGGCGGCATGGTGTTTGACCCGAACACCGGAAATTCAGACGGAACGGGCCGCGAGGCCATCTCCACCGGCGGCCAGGTCAATGTCCTCACGGTTCCCGCGCCTCTCACCAAGTTGCTGGGCTATCTGCCCCTGCCCAACACCGGCGCGGCGGGGCAGATCGTGAACAACTACATTGCGGCGGGTTCCGAGCTTTTCGACAACGACCAGGGCGACGTCCGCCTGGACTACAACATCTCCGAAAAGTCCCACTTCTTCGGGCGCTACACGATCAGTGATTTCACCATCAACGCGCCCGGAGCTTTCGGCAATATCGCGGGCGGACCCGCCCTGAACGGTTTGAATTTTGCCGGACAATCGCTGGTGCGCAACCAGAGCCTGGGGCTGGGCTACACTTACGCCGTCAGTCCCACGCTGGTGGCGGATTTCCGCTTTGGCGCATTCCGCTACCGGGTGCGCGTGGAACCGAATGGCGTGGGCACCGAGCCGGCAACGGACGCCGGACTTCCGGGTCTCAATCGGGGGAGCGTGGAGACCAGCGGCATGCCGGCGTTTTACATCAACGGCAATGGCGGTTTTGATTTTGGATACGCGCTGGGCGTGAATCAGTGCAACTGCCCGCTCAAAGAGACCGAGAACCAGTTTCAGTGGGTCACCAACTGGACGAAGGAGCATGGCAATCACGCCATCAAGTGGGGTGTGGACGTTCGCCGCGATCAGCAGCAGCGTGTTCCCAGCGATTCGCATCGCTCCGGGGAAATCACCTTCAACGATGCGCTGACGGGCAACGCCACGGTGGACGCCATTGCCAGTGGCAACGCCACGACGGGCGCCGCGCTTGCTTCCTTCCTGCTAGGCCAACCCTCGGCTTTTGCCCGCTACTTCACCGGCATTGGATTTTATCCGGGGCTGCGCCAGACTCGCGTTTTCCTCTACGCGCAAGACACCTGGCGCATCACGCCCAAGCTCACGCTTGACTACGGCCTGCGTTGGGAGGACTATCTGCCGCAAACGGCGGCCCGGCCGGGCGGGGCCGGCAGCTTTGACCCGAATACCGGCCAGGTGCTTGCCGCCGGCATCGGTTCGGTCCCATCCAATATGGGCGTGGCTGCGTATAATCTCGGCTTCGCGCCACGTGTCGGCATCGCCTATCAGGTTCAGTCCAACACGGTGTTGCGCGGCGGCTACGGCTGGAGCTATACGCCCAGCGGTCTGGGTTCCGTCTTCGGCCAGGCGCCGGAATACGATCCTCCCATCTTGCTCTCCCAGACCGTTCCACAAGCTAACTCTTATGTTCCAGATTTCAATCTGCTGACGGGGCCGCCGTTGCCGTCCAATCCGCCCATTGGGTCGAACGGGCGCTATCCGCTTCCGGATGGAATCGGAGTGTTTTACTTCTTCAGTCCTCCGAGTTCCTTCCGTATTCCCATGGCGTACTTCTGGAACACCACCATCCAGCACGAATTTTCTAACAACCTTTCGTTCCAGGTGGCATATGTTGGCAACGTCGGCCGGCATGTTTTCCTCAACAACAACATCAACCAAGCCATCCCTGGTCCCGGCAGCAACTTTGACCTGCGGCGGCCGCTGTTTCCCAAGTTCGGGCTGGAGCAGGGCATCTACCAGGATTGCAACTGCGCCAACAGCAGTTACAACAGCCTACAGGCTCAATTGCAAAAGCACGCTTCGCATGGGCTGGACTTCACGCTCACCTACACCTACGCCAAGGCCATGGACTACACCGAGACTGGTCCTGCGGACAACAATTACAACTGGCGTCCCGATTATGGCCCGGCGAGCTGGGACCGGACTCATGCTCTCACCCTCACCAACGTCTGGCAATTGCCGTACGGCCGCGGCCGCCGATTTGGATCAAACAGCAGTAAAGCGGTGGACGCGATCCTGGGCGGTTGGAGCCTGGATGGCGTAACCACGCTCGACTCTGGCTTCCCCTTCTCACCGAACGTCTCCAACACGGCATCTGTGAATGCGGACTTCAACAGCGTTCGCCCTGACATCATTGGCAACCCCATAGTGGCCAATCAGAGCGCCGCTCTCTGGTTCAATCCTGCCGCTTATACCGATCCGCGCCAGCCTTATCGCGATGGAACGGCCTCCCGCGATTCGCTCTGGGGCCCGGCGATGTACGTCTTTAATCTGGCGCTGGCCAAGACGTTCGTCATTTCAGAGAGCAAGCGTCTGGAATTTCGCTGGGAAAATTACAACGCATTTAACGTTGATAATTACGGGCTGCCCAACAACACGGTGGATGTATCCGGCGCCGGGCAAATCACTGGCACTCAAGTACCGATGAGGCAAATGCAGTTTGGATTGCACTTCTTCTTCTGAGATACCACAACTCGAGTAGCCCAGCGCGGCCATGGACCGCAACCAAAAGCAGGACACGCAAGGAGAAGCTTGTAGCTCCCCGGGCCTCGGCGCCTGGACTCTGTGTTCTCCGTGATCTCGGTGGTAAACGCTTTCCACCACAGAGGGCGCAGAAGGCAGGGAGAATTTCTTGCTAAAAAAGCAAGAAATTGCGAGCTTGCGATGCAGGCTCTCGCTTTTCAGGCATGCGCACGCTTCGCAGGCTCCCACCGCCGCTACAAGAGGTGCTTGTTGAAATTCTCTGAGGCTCGCCTACCGGTGATTCATTGCCATCAACCGGTGCTCGTTACCCTTGCCCTCGTGGCCGCCATGGCGTTGTGTCCCGCTCCCACCCTGCCGCAAAGCTCCGGTTGCGCCGTTCCCGTATATGCCGGGCCGAGCTACATCATCGCCGGGGCGCTGAATGGCATGGCTTATCGCCCCGGCTTGACGCTGGACGCCTACGCGCCCCAAGGTCCGCCGAGGCCGGCGGCGATTGTCATTCACGGCAGTCACGGCAACAGCCAAACCCACATTGACCAACTTCTTGAGGTTCTCACCCACGCAGACTACGCCTGGTTCTCCGTGAATTATCACACTGCCCAGGACGTGGCGGCTGCTATCGATTACGTTCGCTGTCCCGGACGCTTCAATATTACGCGCCACGTGATCCTGGCTGGCGCGGGGACGGGCGCCGCCATTGCTCTGAGCCTGGCATCGAGCCATCACGTGCAGGGCGTGGTCACATTCGGCGCACGCTTCCGTTCTACGGCGGGAGTTGGCTCCCCGCAGCTCGCTTCGACGGCTCTTCCTTCGTGCCGGGTTCTGATGTTTCACGGCACGAAGGATGATGAATCATCGCCGGGCCCCATCGAGGCCCTGTGCAAGAATATGAAGGCTTGCGTGTTTGTGCCCGTGCCGGGCGCCATTCATGAGTTTGAGAACTGGCATCCCGATCAATGGCAGTGGAAGGCGCAGCTCACGGCATGGCTGCGGGGCGATCGTCGAGGTTTGTGGAAGGGCATCGTCTACTCCCGGCCTGGCGGCCGTCCCTTGCGGATGGATGCATTCGTTCCAGAGGGTAAAGGACCATTTCCTGCCGTCATCATCATGCACGGAGGCGGTTGGGAAGCGGGCGACAAGGTGACCTATGTTTCACCGGTATTTGAGCCGCTGGCTCACGCCGGTTTCGCATGGTTCTCCATCGATTACCGCCTCACCCCCTACGTTCGCGTCCCCGATCAATTGCAAGACTTGCGCGCGGCCATCCGCTTCGTTCGTGAACATGCGGCATGGTTTCATGTTGATCCTGGGCGCTTGGCGATTCTGGGAGAATCCGCCAGCGGGCACTTGGTGGCTCAGGTTGCCTCGAAGCCTTGCAACGGCTGTAGCGTTCAAGCCGTGGTCTCATTCTATGGCGTCTATGATTTCACGCGTTGGACTCAGCGGCCGGGTTCGCAGGATTCTCTTAACAGGCTTTTTGGTTCCTGGACCCCGCAAACTCTTCAGGAATACTCGCCCATCGATCATGTGAGCCGCGCCATGCCACCGGTCCTGCTGATCCAAGGGACGGGCGACGAGCTTTACCAGGGGACTCTGAGTTACGCGCAACGCCTGAAACAAGCTCATGTCCGCTACGACCTGGTGTTGCTGAAAGGCGCGCCGCACGGTATGGAGAACTGGGAAGGGCATCAGGAGTGGGCTTTCTACAAGCAGCGGTTGGTGCAATGGCTTCGCGCCACGCTTCGGAGGTGAGCGAAAGCTTCCGCTCCTTCAAACTGGATCATGGCAGTCTCTCAACGGCATGGCTGAAGAGACTGTGTGGCA
The DNA here is from genome assembly GCA_050745605.1 of Terriglobia bacterium. Lineage (GTDB taxonomy): Bacteria > Acidobacteriota > Terriglobia > UBA7540 > UBA7540 > CALCEB01. The sequence goes on from JBOGKI010000051.1 coordinate 9,346, forward strand.
ATAGCGGCTGTAGCGGCGGTCTGCAACCGCCGTTTTTTCGGCGCTCCTAGTGCGCCATCCCAGCTCATTCTTGACAACTGAAGTCGCTACCGGTCAGGTCTGCTATATCCCCGAACTGCCTCGCTTGCTCGGGCCGTTCCCCTGCAAGGCGCCGTGGTCACCATCGATGCCCTTCACACCCTGGAAAAAACCGCCCGCTATGTGGTCGAAAACAAGAAAGCCGATTACCTCCTCGCCGTCAAGGACAATCAACGCACCCTGAAACCAGGCATCGCTGACCTGAACTTGAAAGCATTTCCCCCCTCCGCAGACCACGCTCGACGAAGGTCACGGTCGCTTGGAAGTCCGGCACATCTGGACCAGCACCCAGCTCCCGGGCGATCTCGATTTCCCCTACGCCGCTCCAGCCTTCTCCATCCAACGGCACTATCAGCGAACGGGTGAGCGGCAAATTCCGTACCCGAAGACCTGCTGAAAAGCTAATGCCTGCCTACCACACGTCGGCTGAGAGGGTGTAGAAACCGTGGCCTCGCGCCAGGGCTCCAAGAGGGGCAAAGAAAAACCTTGCAGATTACAGGAACGATCTTGGTTTGCAAAGTCAACCGTTCCGGAACTTTACCGACACTTTACAAAGTTCTGAGTAACTTCGGCTTAGCCTGATACGTTGTTCGCTTTGGGGAGGACGACCCCGGCCCAAAGCCAGTGCTGTTCAGTTGAGGGTAGGGGCGACCCTTGTGGTCGCCCGCGGGCGGGCACAAGGGTCGCCCATGCGGCACATCTCAAATTGGGTTCGCGGGTACGGAGCCTAAATGAACAGTATTGGGCCTAAAGCTGCATGACTTATGCATGAGACCCGTATCCATCCTGAAAGGATTTGGCGTGTCGCAGTCGCGCTGTGTGCGGTGGCGCTCCTTCCCGTCGGGCTTCACGCCCAGGCCCTGAGCAGTGGAAGCGTCGCCGGACAGGTGCGCGGACCGGGCCGGGTTCCGGTGCCCGGCGCAAGAGTGGTACTGGTCAATCCGCAGACCGCCCAGGAGAAAATGACCTGGACCAACGAAGCCGGCGATTACCTGCTCACCGGCGTCGCGCCTGGAACGTATCGCCTGACGGTGACGCTGGCCGGCTTCCAGCCTTCCGTTCAGCAACCCATTCCCGTGGTTGCAGGCCAGCCGTTGCGCGTGAACATCGCTTTGGCATTTCCACAACCCGCCTCGACCGGCCCGCCATCCGGCAGGCGGCGCGGCGCGCTATTCGTCGGCAATGCTCATAGGCTTCCCGGCAATCTTCAGAACCTTCCCGGCGGCAGCGTCGGACAAAACCTGCGTTTTGAGAGCGGCACCGCGGCCGGAGGCGGGGAAGCAGCCATGGGCGGCGAAGGAGAGAATAGTTTTTCAGGCAGCGATCAGGCGGCAAGCTCGTCCAATTCCTTTCTGCTGGCGGGAAACACGGTGAGTGCTCCAGAACCTGGGGACCGGCGCCAGCAGTTCGAGCAGCGCCGACAGCAATTCCGCCAATACATGTCATCGCAGAGCGCCCCGGGCTTCAACAGTGGCGGAGGTAGAGACTTCGCATCCGCCATGGTGTTCTTTGCGGGCAACGGCGGCTTCCGGCGCCCGCGTATCAACCGGATCCGGGGCAATCTCTATGCCGAATACTCCAACGCGTCTTTTGACGCCCGTCCTTATCCGCTCAACATCGCTCAGTCACCGCAGATTTCATCTCACATCGAACAACTCGGCGTCTCACTCGGCGGGCCGCTGGTAATTCCCAAAATCTACGACGGCAGCAATAAGACCAGCTTTTTTATTCACTACAACCGCCAGCGGAACCGCGAGCCGTTTGACAATTTTGCAACGGTTCCCACCCCGGCGGAGCGAGAAGGCGATTTTTCCCAAGCGGTGATTCCCTCCGGCCCGTTCGCCGGTACCGTGCCGACGATTTACAATCCGCAGTCCAACCCGCTGGGACCGCGAACCGCGTTCCCGGGGAACATCATCCCGGCAACCCTCATCAATCCGGCGGCCAAGGGCTTGCTGCAATATATTCCTTTGCCTAATCTTCCCGGCTCAGTGCAGAACTACTTCCTGGAGGATTCGCTGCCCTCGAACAACAATCGCTTGATGGCGCGTGTCGGCCATCAAGCCACGCCCAAGGACAATATCAGCCTGTTCTACTTCTTCAATTCCGCGGCGTCGCAATCCGTCACTAATTTTCCAGAGCTGACGCAGGATGAGTCGGTGCGCAGCCAGAACATCAGCTTGAATGAGTCGCACGCCTTTAATCCGCGCTTCCTCAACATGTTGCTGCTCAACTTCAACCGCCAGCGCACTCAAACGCTGAATCCCTTTGCGTTTACGGATAACATCGCCAGCAACCTGGGCATCACCGGGATTTCGCAGAACCCCATGGATTGGGGAGTGCCCCTGGTCAATTTCACCAACTTCAGTCCCCTCGATGACGTGATCCCTTCGCTCACGCGCAGCCAGACTTTTCGGGTAATGGACTTCCTCACCATCAACAAAGGAACGCACAACCTGCGCGTGGGCGGCGAAACTCGCCGCGTGGACGTCAACACGCTCGCCAACCCCGATGCACGCGGCACGTTCACCTTCAGCGGCTACACCACCAGCAACTTCACCACCGCGGGCACGCCCGTCCCCAACACCGGCTTTGACTTCGCTGATTTCCTGCTGGGCTTGCCCCAGAACACGTCCGCGCGCTTCGGAGCCAGCAGCAACTATCTCCGGGACACCGTTCTCGCCGGATTCGCGCAGGACGACTGGCGGTTCAAATCCCGGCTGACGTTCAACCTCGGCCTGCGTTACGAGTACTACACGCCCTTCACCGAGAAGTACGGGCATCTCTCCGATCTGGCGATTGGCCCCGGTTACTCGAGCGTCTCGGTGGTGAGCGGCCAGAATCCCGGCGTGCTTCCTTCTTCGCTCATCCGCGGCGACGCCAGCGATTGGTCACCGCGCTTCGGCGTGGCCTACCGGCCCTCCTTGCAGCACAGCCTGGTGTTTCGCGCCGGGTTCGGAATTTTCTACGACAATTCCATCTATCAGCGGTTGGTCACGAACCTAACGGACCAGCCTCCCTTCGCCGAGGCCAGCACTCTGGTCACCTCGCCGGCCCAGATCCTGACGCTCCAAAACGGCTTTCCGCAGATCAACCCGCGGGTCGCCCGGAATACCTATGCGGTGGATCCCAACTTCCTGACGCCGTACGCCGAGACGTGGAACTTTAGCGTGGAACAGGAATTGGTGCAGGACCTGCTGTTGACGATCGGCTACGTGGGAACGAAGGGCAACCACCTGGACTTGCTGCTCGCGCCTAACAGCGGTCTTGGCGGGTCCACCGGCAGCGGATCATCCAATCTGCCACTGAATGCCTTGCCCTTCACCTATGAAACTTCCGGAGCGGCTTCGATCTATAGCGCCCTGCAGGCAGGCCTGCGCCGCATGTACCACAGCGGGCTCTCCTTTGAGGTGAACTATACGTATTCGAAATCCATGGACAACGCCGCCAGCGTGGGAGGCGCGGGCCGGTTCGTCGCTCAGAATGCTTTTAACCTCGGCCCGGAGTGGGGCCTGTCCACCTTCAACCGCACCCACATTCTTCAGCTTCACCAAACCTATGAACTTCCTTTCGGCGAGCGTCGAAAGTATCTGAACCACGGCGGAGCCTTGAGTCACGTCCTGGAAAACTGGCGGGTGAGCACCAACGCCACGCTCGAATCCGGCACGCCTTACACGGCAACCATCCTGGGCAACCTGAGCAACAACATTAACGGCGCTGCGCCGTTTGCTTCGCTGCGCGCCAACGCCACGGGTCAGCCGGTTTCAATCGCCAATCCTACCACGGTCGCGTATTTCAACACCGCCGCCTTTTCGCTGCCCGGCGCGGGTCAGTATGGGAACGCCGGGCGGGATACCATTCCGGGGCCGCCGGAATACCGCTTCAATATGTCGCTCGACAAGCACGTCATCTTTTCCCGCGAGCGGGGATTGCAAGGCGACTTTCGCATCTCGGCGAATAACGTGTTCAACACGCCGGCGTTTGGCGGTCTGGCGACGGTGGTGAACTCCTCCAACTTCGGCCGCGTCACCAACGTCGGGGCAATGCGAAGCGTTGATTTATCTCTGAGGCTGAGGTTTTGATGAGGGACGTCAGGAGGTCAACAACCCGCTTTTCCCGGGGAGCGATGGGATTGCTTTGCGCCACGCTCTTATGTGGTCCCGGATCGATGAACGCCGGAAATGGTGGCCAATCCTCGCCCGCTGCCCGGCCACCCCAAGCATCCCAACCG
>JBOGKI010000052.1:0-13651 GCA_050745605.1 Terriglobia bacterium
GGATCGCCCTCCTCGGCGACTTCAGCGGACGCGCCAACCGCGGACTGTCCGAAGCAGGGGCTGCCCTGGCGCGACGGCGCGTAGTCCCGGTGGACCGCGATAATTTTGATGAAGTTCTAGCGAGAGCCGGCGCTTCGTTGGGCATCCCGTTTGAGGGCCCGAAAGGTCCCAGCCTTGCTCTTCATTTCAAAGAGCTGGATGATTTCCACCCAGACCAACTCTTTCAGCGCGCCCCCCTCTTCCGCAAGCTGAGGCAATTGCGCGCGCGGCTTGCCGATCCCTCAACTTTCGCGGCGGCCGCGGAGGAATTGGGAATGGCTCCGGCCCCGCGCCCTGCCGCCGAAACTCGAGGCAGCTCGGTCCAGCCCCCGGCCACGCCAGACCCGTCCCGCCTCGCCACGGGCAGCCTGCTGGACGACATGATTGAGCAGACCGAAGCGCGGCCTTCACATTCCCAGCGTCCGGACGATTTGCAGGAATTTATTCGTCGCGTCGTGGCGCCGCACCTGGCGCCGGACGCCGATCCGCGCCAGCCCGAGGTACTCGCCCGCATTGACAAGCGCGCCAGCCTCCTGATGGGCGCTCTGCTGCACCATCCCGACTTCCAGGCGCTTGAAGCTGCCTGGCGCGGCGTCTTTTTCCTGGCGCGGAGAATGGAGACAGACTCACAGTTGCAGTTGTGCCTGCTCGACATCTCCAAAGACGAATTAGCGGCCGATCTTCTCTCCCAGGCCTCCCCCCAAGACCTGCGCTCGACCGGTATTTACAAGTTGCTGGTGGAGCACACGGTCCACACGCCGGGCGCCGAACCGTGGTCGCTGCTGGCTGGGAATTACACCTTCGGGCCTGCGCGTGAAGATGCCGAACTGCTCGGCCGCATCGCCAAACTCGCAAGCGCCGCCGGCGCACCCTTCCTTTCTGCCGCCGGCTTCGGCGTGCTGGGTTCTGAATCCATCGCTCAGATCGCGAATCCTCGTGAATGGAAACCAGTGGGTGACAACGAAATTGTCCCAGCCTGGCATGCCCTTCGCAAGCTTCCCGAAGCCACCTATCTCGGACTGGCTTTGCCGCGCTTTCTGCTGCGGCTTCCTTACGGCAAGGATACGGATTTCATTGAGCAATTTGATTTCGAGGAGATGCTCGAGCCACCCGAGCACGAAGACTATCTCTGGGGTAATCCGGCTTTGGCTTGCGTCCTCTTGCTGGCCCAGGCTTTCAGCGCCCGCGGTTGGGAAATGCGTCCGGGCGAGTACTCGGAAATCACCGGACTTCCGCTGCACGTCTACCGCCAGGATGGGGAATCCCAGGCAAAACCTTGCGCTGAAGTACTGCTGACCACAGAAGCCGCGGACCACATCATGGAAAGAGGAGTGATGGCGCTGGCTTCACTGAAGGGACAAGATGCCGCGCGCCTGGTGCGGTTCCAATCCCTCGCCGATCCGATCCGCGCGCTTTCCGGGCGATGGGGGTGAGCGCCCCGGCAGGCGGCCTTTCCCCGAGATCCCCGCTGCTCATCGGCCCAGAAACTTCTCGGGAAAATCGACCTCGCGCTCCGCCCGGTCCATGCTTCGTTTGGCGGACCCACCATTGCCGGCGGAGATCTAGGCACGCCTTTCGTGCGGTTCCGCCCGCCACGCTGAGATGATTCGTCTTTCGTCATCGTCCCTGTCCGAATAGACCACCGTAATTTCGGGGCTGTTCACCAGACCGATGGCGTACACCCTGGTTTCAACGTAGTCGAAACGGTCGCCAACCCTCTCAACCGTCGGCCCGTCGAAAATCCGCTTCGCATCATCGAAGGCCACTCCATGCAGCGCAATATTGCGGCGGTTTTTCCTTTCATCGCAAATATAGCGCATCGCATGTATTTACACGACGTCAATATGCATCCAAAGTGGTTAGCGCCGGGTTTGTGCATTTCAAACTCTGGGGGATTTGTTTGGTAGTCTTTGAATTGGGGACCGACGAAGCCCCGCAGAGTTTATGAGAAGCTGAACTCCGCGCTTGTATCTTGTTTCCGTGCTAACAATGCATCAGGTTGAGGGCTTGTTTCGGCGGGTACCGACACCACCCCGGCTGCCTTGCGCCGCGATCTGCAGCGCAGTCTGCGCTCTCTTCGCCGTGCCATCGCCCGCCTGGAGGGCGAGGCGGTGAAGATCATTGACCAGGACCCCGGCCTGAAGCTGCGCTTCGACCTTTTGGTCAGCGCGCACGGATGCATTGCCACCACCAGTGCCATCCACATCCTGGCCGAACTGGCGATCGCCCCGCAGGACCTCGACGTGCGGCAGCAGGTAGCCTACGCCGGCATGGACCCGCGCGAATATTCTTCCGGCTCGTCGGTGCATAAAAAAGTCCGCATCAGCAAAGCCGGCAACGCTCATCTGCGCCGTGCCCTCTACATGCCCGCCCTGGTGGCCATTCGACGTCAGCCCAATCTGCGCGCTTACTATCAACATCTGCGCGACCGAGATAAAGCCAAGATGGTCGCCCTGATCGCCGTCATGCGGAAACTCTTGCACGCCATCTACGGCATGTTCAAACATCAGCAACCTTTCGATGGTTCCAAAGTGTACTGCCTCCCGCAGTCTCAGATTTCCACAAAGGAGGCCGCGTGAAACTTCAGAAGAGAAAAGATTCCTGCACCTTCAAAAGAGAAAATTCTCTTGATTATCAAGAGAGAATCTACTCGCTGCAGAAGCGAGACCGAGGAAAATTCCATATCTATTCGGTGCGGGAACAACTCGCGCCGAACTTCAATCTGCGATCAGCACATCGGACTCTAACACGTACTCTCGGGTCAGGGCTGCTCGATACCGTACTTCGTGGCGACGGCGATCAGCTTTTGTAATTCACCGTATGGGACTTCAGACGGCGCCGGCAACGTCATTGCGGGCGCAGGCACGCTGCACTCCTTGAAATATCCTTCCAGTCCGACCGGGGTTAGCAGCATGAGCATCCGGATTTGCTCGGATTCGATTTTAAACGAGTGCGCGAGATTGCGTGGCAGGACAATCACCGTCCCCGGCGTTCCCTTGATCGTTTGACCGCCTACCGAAACGGTCATCTCGCCCTCAAGGATGTAGAAGCTTTCTTCTTCCCGGCGGTGGATGTGCGGAGGCGGCGCATTGCCCTTTCTGGTGACTGCCTCAATCAACGCGAACCGCCCCTGAGTCTGTTCACCCGTTGCGAGGAACGTGAGCAGCCAGCCAGTGTACCAGACCGAGTCCTCCAGAGACTGCCGCTTCCGGCCGAATCCGCTAAGCTGCTCAGGTCCTGCCGTCGCGCCTAATGGTGTTGCCATGGTAAGCTCCGTTCGATTGGTTTAGTTGAACATGAATCGGTAAATGTTACGAAATCGCTGATTTGGACTTATGTCTCGCGCATCATACTTCTTTACCGGAATTTCCATTATGGACTCCGGCCCGACCGCTAACCTACACCCGACCGCCCCAGAATGCAATCGCCAGCCGGGTTTGCACCGTTCGGAGCATCCAGCGCGCACGGAAGGGGCCACTTTTGCCACTGCCGAGAAGGCCAAAGCCCAAACCGTCCTCTCTCTCAACCGATACCTCCGACACCTCCCCGTCCCCTGCCTGCTCGTCGCCCGAAATCCCATCGGGTCGGCGGCGTGCCTACCCCGCTGGAGAGGATAGGGCCTCGATCCTGCCCAGCAGGGTCCCAAACAGCCGTCGCGTGAGATGACTCTCCGCCAAGAAAAGCGGGTAGCCACGGACAGTGCCTTTCTGTCCGTGGGCTTCTTCTCGTAACAAACCCACGGCCAATTGGCAGGACAAACTGAGAGCGGTCACCCGCTGTATTCTAGCCTGGGTTTTCTGTTCTCATTTCCCGGCCGACCGATAATGTACATCTGAGCGCCTCCACATGCAATGCTCCAGCCCGGAAGACAGTGACGAGTGACCGAGGGAACAGTGACAAGTGGCCAGGGACGAGTGACGACCAAAGAAGAGGATTCAATTGCAGATTGCTGGCTGCGGCCTTCAGGCGAACACGAGGCGGCCTTTGGGTGAGGGGATGGGGCGGCCCAGCATTTTGGCCGTCTCGATCCACTCATGGATGACGGCCTCGGCGTTGGAGAGCGATTGCTGATAGGTTTTCCCGTCCGCCGCGCAGCCGGGGAGTTCGGGGACTTCCGCGATAAACGCCTGGTCTTCCTGGCTCCAATAGATGATCACTTCGTATTTCGGTGTCACGACTCGCCTCCCATTTTGTGTTTCAGTATAGCATGGCGGACTTGCTTTACCTGATAGGGCTTTGCCTTGGAGCCTTTGGGCTGGAGGTTCAAGATTTCCTCCACCCCGTCCTTCCAGAAAATATGATGGCTTCCTTTCACGCGTTCCTCAAAGCCGAGGCGCAGCAGGAGGCTTCGCAAATCCGCGAAACGGATATTAGCGTCTGAGGAACCGCGCAGAACCTGGTCAAGAACTTGGCCGGACTGAGACACCCTGCTCCCCTTCGCCCGCAGAAGATAGCCGGCATTCCAGATTGAAGCAAATGGCCGGGACTACTGTACGCGAGCCCTTAATCAGAATTTCCATTTTTGCTCTGGGCTGACTGGCAACATACCATCTGGCCGCCTCCCTATGCAACGCTCCAGCCCGGAAGACAGTGACAGGTGACAAGTGAACAGTGGCGAGTGACGGAGAGGGCAGTGGCGAGTGACGAGTGACGAGAGGAAAGCAGGCTGCGTTGTCGTAGTGATCAGTGCCCGGCGTTTGACAAACGAGGCTCTCTGAAGCAGTATAAATGATATGAGCAAAGCTACGAGGTTCTCAAAGAGCTTTACGGTTGATCGCTCCATTCTCGACTATCTTCAACGGACGCGCTCCAGCGGTTCACGAAGCGAACGTGTGAATGAGTTGCTCCGCCGGGCCATCCTCGAGGAGCAATATGAAGCTCTGACGCGCGAAGCGGCCGAGTTTTTTGGAGCCGCCACAAGGATGGAACGCGCCGAGTCCAGGGCCTTTGCGACGGCGAGCCGGCGGTCGATCACGCGGGACGGCGAATGACGGCCCGCACTCCGCCCAGCGGATGGTATCCCCGGCGGGGCGAAGTCTACCTTGTTCGCCTGGATAAGAACCGCCCGGCGCTGGTGATTTCCACGAACGCTCTCAACCGCTACGCCCTCGACGTTTGCGTGGTACCGATGACGACCGTCAGGCGTCCGGCATTTTCACTGCGAGTTCAAGTCAAGCCCGGCGAAGGCGGCCTCAGCCGCGATTCCTGGGCAAAGTGCGACCAGGTGACGACGCTTGAAAAGAACCTTCTGCTCTACCCGCCGTTGGGCCGCCTGACGGAGGAGACACTCAAAGCCGTCGAACAAGCCATCAAGCTGGCGCTCCAACTGCTTTAACGTGGGTCTGCGTCTGTCATGTGGAAATTTCTGTTCCCGTTTGCCTGTCGGCCTGTGATATGTATCCGACAGCATACCAATGCGATGATCCAATTGACGGTTCCGAAGGACTGTTCAGCCGGCTTCAGGGGAGTCGTGTTGGACGAACCCTACCGCCTTAAGTTGTGATACTATTTTCCAATCGAGATTCGCGGAACGCCCGGCCTGGGCGCGGCGGGGCCATGCCATTCAGGGCAATCCGAGCGGACTGAGAGGTTTTGTATGTCTGGCCATTCCAAGTGGGCAACGATCAAGCACAAGAAGGGCGCGCTGGACGCCCGTCGCGGCAAAATTTTTACCAAGCTGATTAAGGAAATCACGGTGGCGGCGCGCATCAGCGGCGGCGATGCCGATTCCAACCCCCGCTTGCGCACGGCGATTGCGGCGGCCAAGGCTGAAAACATGCCGGCTGACAACATCAAGCGCGCCGTCCAAAAAGGCACGGGCGAATTGCCCGGCGCCACCTATGAGGAATCCGTCTACGAAGCCTACGGTCCCGGCGGGGTGGCGATGATCTTGGAAGTGGCCACGGACAACAAGAACCGCACGATCTCGGAAATACGCCATATTATCTCCAAGCATGGCGGAAACCTGGGTGAAAGCGGCTGCGTGGCGTGGATGTTCTCCAAGAAAGGCTACGTCGTCATCGAAAAGTCGAAGGTTGATGAAGAAAAACTCCTGACCCTCATCACCGAGGCCGACGCCGACGACATGAACGATGACGGCAGTCATTGGGAGATTTTCTGCGCGCCCAACAAGCTCCAGGAGGTCTTGGACGCCCTGAAAGCGGCGGGCATCGAGCCGGCGGTTGCGGAAATCTCCATGATCCCTCAAACCTACGTCAAGCTATCGGGCAAGGGCGCTCAACAGATGCTGCGGCTGAGCGAGGAACTGGAAGACCACGAAGATGTGCAGCACGTGTACTCTAATTTTGACATCGAGGAATCCGAGCTTCACGCCCTGGCCGAAGCCAAATGAGCGCCCCGCGGCGCGGTTGCTACCGTTTCAAAATGGATGGCTCTTCGGAACCCAGACGTCATATGGTTTCGCTCTGCTCTTCTTCCGGCGGGCACGCGCCTTCTCATCGTTTTTCCATCACGGAGGTTTCGCTCGCCGGTTTTCTTCTCCTGCTCCTACTCGCTCCGTTTTTCGCCACAGCCCAGGCCGCCCATGCTGACGCCTCGCTCAGCTATACGAAAGTGTTGAAGGGCAGCGTCCCCGAATACGAGAAGATCATCGTCAACGCCGACGGCGCGGCCCAGTACGACGGCCGCAAACTTGCGGATCCACCGGACCCCAGACCTTTCGAGTTGTCGCCGGCGGTGGTGACCAAGCTGTTTGATCTTGCCTCCAGCCTGAAAGACTTCCAGAACGTCGATCTGGAGAGCCACAAGCGCGTGGCCAACCTCGGCCAGAAGACCTTCGTCTACCAGAAGGGCGGCGAGCGGTATCAGTGTGAGTTCAATTACACGCTGAATCGCAGGGCGCAGGAGTTGACGAATCTATTCGAGGGCCTGGCCGCGGTGGAGCGCCACATGACGGCGCTGGAATACTCCATGAAGTACGACCCCTTGGGGCTGCCCAAGGATCTCACGGAAATCGAAATCGACCTGGATCAAGGCAATCTAACCGATCCGGAGCTTATGGCTCCCGACCTGAAGAAAATCATCCAGGATTCGCGCTACCTGCACATTGCGCAGGTCCGCGCGCAGAGGATTCTGGACCGGATTCAGGATTAGGACCGACCACGTTCGGCGCCGTTCCGGCCCGGCTCGCGGCGGTTTGGTAAAGTGAGGAACCATGCCGCCACGATTGATTCCACATCGCCCGGATCATAGATACCGCGCCAGCTCATTCACGACGTTCTCGACGCCCGTATAAGGATCGCCAGGACCCTCGAAGTCCACGGAATAGATACCCTTGTATCGAAGCTGGCGGCCGATGGCCACGCATTCCCCAAAGCCGAACGTAGTCTCCTGGCCTTGAGCGTCGAACGCCAACCCGTTGGCGTGGCATACGCTGAGGGCGAGGGGAAAAAGCAGACGCAGACCGCGCATGCGGGTGGTTTCATTCAGAAAGCTGCCGAAATTCGGCAACGCCCGGAGGTAGGGGCTGTCCATACTCTTTATGAGCTTGACCAACTCTTCCGGATAGCTGTAGCCGATGCCCGCGTGATTCTCTATCAAGACATAAATTCCCCGGGACCGCCCATAGGCCACAAGTTGGCGGTAGGATTCGAGAGCCGGTGCCGGATTCTGGGGATCGAATTTGCCGGGATCGGCGCGCACGGAGCGGGCGCGCAGAGTGTGGGCGAAATCGATCCATCTCTTAACACCCGTGATGGCGGCATTGCGGACGGCAGGGCTGGGGTCAGAAAGCCCTCCTTCCGTCCACAGCTCATTAATGTCCACCGGAATGTTGACCACGCGGGAGCGGCCGCGGGCAAGTTGATTGCGAAGCTCGTTGATGTAAGCGGGCTCGGTAGAAGCAAAGTGCGTTGTCACCAGTTCCAGGTTGTGAACCTTGTAGCGTTCGGCGATCATTCCCGGAAAATCGAGCAAGGCAAGTTGTTGGCTGGCAGGGATCGTACCTTTCGTACCTGCCACCGGGAAAAAGCGCTGAAAGCTCCAACTCGATATGCCAATACGGCCGCGTTGCTCAGGCGCGTGACGATGCTGCACGCGGCGGCGCCGGGTTACGGCCGCGAGGTCCACACCGCCGGCCAGCCCGGCCGCGGCTGCTTCCCCCAATCGAACCAGGAATTCCCTTCGTTCCATGCGATCTTTCCCCGAGTGTTTTGAAAGCTAGGTGGCGCGGACATGCCGGCGTTTGGGATGTCCGCGATTTCGGGGGCCGCGGACATCCAAGCCGGGGTCTTCGCGGCCCTCTCCTTACGTTTTGTCTTTTTCCTGACCCATCCGGCGGGAGATCGCCCGCAACTTCTCAGCAAGCTCAGGAAGCCGGGAAAGGTAGGCGTGAATCGTCTTGAATTGATCGAAGGGGCGGGCGGGAGTTCCCCAAACTACCATGCCTTTCTTGATGACCTTGCCGGGAAGAACTCCGGCCTGGCCTCCCACTTGAACCTGGTCTTCGAGGCGCGCATGTTCTCCAATTCCTACCTGCCCGCCGATGACCACGTGATCTCCGATCTCGGCGCTTCCGGAGATTCCGGTTTGCGCAATGATGATGCAATGCTTGCCGATGCGGACGTTGTGGGCGATTTGCACCAGATTGTCGATCTTGGTCCCTTCGCCAATCACCGTTTCACCCAACGAGCCCCGGTCAATCGTGGTGTTCGAACCCACCTCGACATCATCTTCGATCCTCACCCGTCCGAGCTGCGGAAACTTCTGATGGCGGCCGTCCTCGAAGACATAGCCGAAGCCATCCCCACCCACCACCACACCGGCATGCAGGATCGCGCGGTTGCCAATGCGCGCGCCGGGATAGATCGTGACACCGGAGTAGAGCCTGCAACCGGCTCCGATTTCCGAGTCTTCACCCACGAAACTTCCCGGGCCGATGCAAGTCCTCCCGCCAATTTTGGCGCCCTTCTCAATGACAGCATTTGCGCCGACGCTGGCAGTGCTGGAAACGTCTGCTTCCGGTGATACTACGGCGCTCGGATGGATGCCCGGCAAGGGGAGGGGAAGCGGCTGAACGGCCGCAGCCACGCGAATCAGTGCCAGCTTGGGACGCAGAACGGCGATGGTCGTGTGCCCCGCGATTCGCTGGCCTTTGGGAATGAGGATACATCCCGCGCCGCTTCTTGGGGCCCGTTCGAGACCTTGAGTTCCTTCCGCGAAGGTAATCTGGTCGTTCGCGGCGCGGTCCAGCGCCGCGATTCCCCGGATTTCCGCCTCTCCGTCTCCGTCCAGAATGCCCTCGACCAGGTTGGCGATATCTTGCACTTTCATCTTGCACCTCAACGGGGCTACCGGGATTGTGTGACAACCGCGATTCTTGCGTGGTCGCGCCGCTCTATGAGTGGCGAAATACGCCGGTCGCACACCGGCGCTAGAGTTTGAAACCCGGATCGGGCCCGCTATTCCATCACCGGAACTTCCACATTCGAGGAATATCGCTTCGAGTCGTAAATACGTTGTGGGGCTTCCTGAAAGTCCTCCGCCGACGCCTTGAAGGGGCGCTCTGTGAGCGCCGAAGCTCTTGAGAAATCAGGACCGGCCTGCCCCGCTTTGCAGCGGAGCAGGCGCCGACCGCCGCTACAGCGAGATGGTACGCTCACCTTCCCCATTCGTCTCAGTTCTGGAGTGACTTAATGAAAGCCGATCGAAGCATTTCGTTCTCTTGGCTTGAACGCTTTGCTTTGAGGTTTTCAAAACGGGAACGGGCGTCTGCCGCTTCGGCATGACGGCCCAACAAATCCTCAACGATCGCCAGCCGATACCATGCCTCCGGTAAAGCCGGGTCCAGTTGAACCGCGGTTTGAAGGTCCTTCAAAGCATTGTCACGCGCATTCATTTCCTGATGAACTTTGCTTTCCGCGACATAGCAAAGGCTGCACTGCGGGATTTCTTGCTCTGCTCTCTTCAATTCTGCGAGGCTCCGCGCGTGATTGCTGGAATGGAGTTTCAAGGCGATGGCCGCGTCAAGGTAGTCGAGATAGGGATGAGGCCCCTGGGATTCAGCCCCTTGCCGTGTAATGGTCCCGGCCGCTGCAAACTTTCCATCGATATATAGCGAATAGGCAAGCAGGAGCTGCGCCGCGGATAAATGGGGATGGTGTTGGAGAAGACGTTCAGTGGTGGCGCGACTTTTTGCCGTCTCGCCTGCCAGAAATTGACCCAGAGCCAGTCCCAGCTCTAAATATTCTGAATGCGGATTGTGCGCCAGACCCTGGCTGAAGACAGTAACCGCTGGCCGGTAGGCGTAAGTTCGCAAGTCGAAGAGGCCAAGGTCCAATGCATAGCTTTCATTGTTCGGACGGTTGTGGAATGCCGCCTGGAGGTCCTGTTTCGCCGCCGATGCATCTCCGAGGCTGGCTTCAATCTTGCCGCGGAGGTATTGGAGCGCCACCTGCTGTTCACCGTTGAGCGCACGGGCAGCTTGAAGAGCCGATCTGGCCTCCCGGTATCGCTGTTGGGCAAGGTCCGCGAGTGCGAGATTGTAATGGGCTTCGAATGACTGCGGATAGCGTGCAACGCCATGCCCGAACACCAGGCTTGCTTCAGCGTAATTCCCGGCTTCAGCCAGACGAATGCCGAGGCGCAACAGAAAATCCAAGGTCAAGTTGGGTTGCGCTAAAATGTCGCGGACAATCTGCTGTGACTGGAGGTGGTCTTCATGGTCCAAGGCGCGGTCCAATTGCGCTTGGAGCGAAGCAAGCGATGTTCCCGCCTGCCAGGGCGCCGCGGCGCCTTGCATTTCAAAAGGCAGCAGGATGAGAACCCCGATCAAGCCGCATCCGGCCGGGAGCCAGAAAAAGTGACGGACATGACGGAGGACTCGGGCAGCCATCGTTAGCCTATTTTGGCACACCCGGTGCTTTTCCGCACCGGCCCTACTGAGGATTGCTCGGGGACCGCCGGCTTTTCCGCGCGCACAGAGCGCCGCTACAGCAGGGCGATCGTAGGCACGGTTAAATCCGTGCCCTGACGCCGAGTTGCGGTACGCAATAATTTTGGAGCAGCGGATCATCGCCGACCTGGAGGGGAGTCTAATCCCAGAGGTTGCCCGGCTCCCCGCTGCACAAACCTTTATCACGTGGGGCCGTGGCCATCCATATAAAAACTCCCACGCCCCAAAACCGCTCACGGTCTGAGCGCCACGCCACCCCTTGACTTCGCAGAATGCGGCGCCCAGCCACTCCTGATGCGGCGAGAATGATGTCGGCCTGCGGAATTCTGGTGTTGGCCCCCTTCCTTCTGGCCACCTCCGTGTTCAGCACCGCCATGCTGCTCCTTCGACTCGAACTTCTTTCCTTTGTTCTCTTCCACGTTGGTGGGCTCCTTTGTGATTTATGGCGTATCCCTGGTCACTGCCTGCACTCAGTCTTTTGCAGATGGATCCCAAGGACCACTGTATTTTTTGCTGCCATTTCTGTTCTCCTTCAGGTGTCGATGCCCCTCATCCCGCTTTGACTTCAAGTTCGTTTGTAACTTTGCCTTCGCCTGACAACACCGACTGTACCATTGCAGATTGAGACAAAGGAGACAGGCGAGACGAGTGAGACACATTTTTTAATCATTTATTTTGAGTGGATTGCCGCCTGCTGTCGACAATCTCGTTTTGAAGGCGCACACAAAATGTCTCTCCTTGACACACCTGCCAGTTTGGCAATGCGCGAAAATCGGGGTAATGACTCAGAAGATGTGAAACAATCTACGGCGCCTGTCATCCTGAGCGAAGCGAAGGATCTAAGCTCTTGGCCTGCAATGAGAGATGAGATGCTTCGCTTCGCTCAGCATGACAGATTCGAATTTTTTCACAGCTTCTCAGTTTGGTGCCGTAGCGGCGAGTTTACCTCGCCCCATGGCGGCATCAAGCCACCCCTACGTCAAACTGAGTCCCTACCAAAATCGGGATGCGGCAGCCGGAGATTGGTCCCAAGCCGCCGCTCCCGCGTGCGATGCTACGGACCGGTTGAGAGGGAGCGTTTCGGTCTGCGGAGCCGCCGCGCCCAGGGCCGTTGGTGGAGCACTCACCAGAGAGATGATCCATGAGATGGCCGCCAAATTTTGGAATAGACACGCTGGCAAGGCAAAAGTAGAGTGTCTGTGTAAAGTTGCACAGCTCCTCAGAGAGAGAAGAATTGCGTCGGAAGGGGTCGCTTCAAAACGAAGGGTTGTATTATCCTGAGCTTCGGGAGCCCAAATGGAAGTTCCGGCTGAAGACGAAATCCTGGTAAGATGCGCAGCGAGGTGACCTATGATGGAGAGCTTGCTAAGCCATGCGGCGAGGACGCTTCCGCCGGTGGCCGTAACGTTTCGCGTAAATAGCGCCAGCCGGGAAAAGCGGCTGGAACGTCTTGGTGACAACAGCTTCTGTAGCGCCGGTCAATGACTGGCGTGTGATTGGCCGAGTCAAGCTGAGGAGGTCAAGGTCGTGAACATTCTACTCTACAATCCCGACAACGGAATCACCCATAACTACATGCCGCATCTTTGGATGTTTCTGCTGAAGACGCTGACGCCCCCCGATCATAACGTTTTCCTGGTGGATGGCAATGCGCAGCGGTTCAGCGAAGCGGCCCTGGTCAACTACATTCGCGAAAACCACGTCGAGTTGGTCGGGATCGGCGCCATGACCCGCATGGTGGCGAAAGCCTATCGCATGGCGGATGCCGTGCGCGCCGCGGGCGTGCCGGTGGTGATGGGCGGCCCCCATGTCACCGAAGTGCCCGATGAGGCGCTGGGGCGCGAGGACGAGCCACGCCACGCGGATGCCGTCGCTCTCGGTGAGGCAGACCAAACCTGGCCGCAGATTGTCGCCGATGCCGCGCGCGGCGCCCTGAAGGAGGTTTATGCGCCGCTTGACGCGACGGGCAAAGAAGTCAAGCCCTCCCTGGATGACTATCCCGAGATTCCCTGGGACCGCATGGACCTTGGCCAATTCGATCTCATCAAAGGATTACCCCGCATGGCGCGGCGCGCCATTGGGGCGGACGGCGCGTGGCGAAGCTTCCATATGGTTCCGATTGAGTCGGGCCGCGGTTGCCCCTACGGTTGTGAATTCTGTACGGTGACGGGGTTCTTCGGCGATGCCATTCGCTTTCGCTCCAACGAAAGTGTCGTCAATGAATTATTGCGGCTGAAGGCCTTGGAGAAGCAACGACGCGGGAAAATTGGCGTCTTTTTTATCGACGATAATTTCGCCATCAACCGCAAACGGACCAAGTCCCTGTTGCGCGAGATCATCGCCCGCCGCGCCCAACTGCCCTGGGTGGCGCAGATCAGCATGAATCTGCTGCGCGATGAAGAGCTGGTTTCCCTCATTGCGCAAAGCGGAGGCCGGTGGATTTTCATGGGTCTCGAATCCATCGACCCGGAGAACCTCAAGAGCGTGAACAAGAGTTTTAACAAGCCCGCTGAGTATGCGGCCATACTCGACCTGCTCGCCCAGCATGGTCTTTATGCCATTACGTCTTTTATTTTCGGTATGGACGGCGACCGCAAGGGCGTGGCCAGCCGCACCTTGGAGCAGATTCGTTCCTGGCCTCCGGGGCTGTCGGTGTTTGGTCCATTGACGCCGTTTCCCTCGACGCCGCTTTATAACAGA
>JBOGKI010000053.1:0-13613 GCA_050745605.1 Terriglobia bacterium
CAAAAGGCCAGCGGGGAGATTCTCTCCAGCGCACCCGTGGGCGGCGCAGACGCGGCCTTCGGCCCCAATCAAAAGCGGCTTGACCCTGGGCGCCGTCATTGCCGCCCAAGCGGGAATGACGGTCTCCCGGGTGTACTGTCCACTTATTTCTTGGACGCTACACGAACGGGGCTTCGCCCCAGCCCGACGAGCATGTATAAATATTCAAAACGCGTGCATAAAAACTTGACTCATTTAGATCAAGTTTTCACACCTCAAGATCCTAGCGCCGGGCGCAGAGTTGCGTCTTGCAGAAACTTGAGCCAAAGGACCGCACCGGGGTTGGTGAAACAGGACAAAGAGGACAGCGGCTTTCACTCCCTTGTGCGTGAGGCGGTAGGCGCAACGGTGGCCGTCGCCGTCTGGGCGATGGCGGGAACGCCGACGACCCCGCGGAAGCAATACACCGCCGGCTCCGGGCGCGACAGCTCGGAGAGATATCCGTGGATGACCCGACCATCAAAACAGTGGTTTACGAACACCAGCAGGCTTCCAAACAGGCTTGTGAAAAGCTCCATCGGTCGTCTCCTCCTCGACCTCGTTTCCCAAAACAAGATCATCGGAGGGATGACCGACGGAGTCAAAATTTCAAATATCTTGGGCTAGATTTCTCCGGCATGCCCAGCCGAACGGCTCAAGTTGAGATGGACCTGGTCTGCATGGCGCTCAATGCAATCCATGACCTCTGCGGCCAGCGCCAACGCCGCTCGCCCTTCCCTGCCCCCTGCCAGGGGAGCGCGCCGGGTCCTTACCGAGTCCAGAAAGGCGTCGATTTCAGCCCTTAATGGCTCAACGGGCCGGGTTTCAAGTTTGCGGAAGCCCATTTCAGGATTAGGTTTTGTGCGGTCCACGCTGATCACCAGCGCGTCCTGCCGGGAAAAATCGATCGAGATGTACTCGTCAGGCTGAAAATAGCGGAATTTCCTTACCTTTTCCGTGCTGACGCGGCTGGCCGTGAAGTTAGCCACCGCCCCGTTTTCGAATTCCACGCGAGCATTGGCGATGTCCACTTTATTGGTGAGCACAGGCAGACCCACAGCCCGAACTTCTCGGGGCGCCGCATCCGTCAGCCAAAGAACCAGATCCAGATCGTGAATCATCAGGTCGTATACGACGTCCACGTCCAGGCTGCGCGGGCTGAAGACGCCGAGCCGATGCACTTCAAAGAAGAGCGGCCGGTGAGTGATGGGCTTGGCGGCCACCACGCCCGGGTTGAATCGCTCAATGTGGCCCACTTGAAGGATGCGTCCGGATGATTCCGAAAGACGGATCAGTTCATCCGCCTCTTCGACGGTCCGGCTGATGGGCTTTTCAAGCAAAACGTCAACGCCCAGCTCGAAAGCCCGGCGCGTAACTGCGGCGTGCTCAGTGGTAGGAATGACAATGCTGGCGGCTTGGATGGAGCGCAGCGCCTCTTCGAGCGAGGTAAAGGCCCGGACTCCCAGCTCGCTCGCGACTTGGCGGCAACGGTCGACGCGAACGTCGTAAACTCCGGCCAGCTCGGCAGTCTCAGTCCCCGCGTAGTGCCGCGCATGGTGCTCTCCGTGTTCCCCAACACCCAGGACGCCAACTCGGATTCTTTCCGCCAAATCTTCCCTTTCGCTGTCATCGCTGCCGCCCGCTGGGGCACGGGAAAAACCCTGGTACCTAACCTACAAGGAATCGTGCAGTGAACTCGGGTTGGGTGGATTGTGACCTTGGAAAGCCCACGGACAGAAGAACGCTCTCAGAAGATGTGAAAAAATCTACGGCGCCTGTCATCCTGAGCGAAGCGAAGGATCTAAGCTCTTGGCCTGCAATGAGAGATGAGATGCTTCGCTTCGCTCAGCATGACAGATTCGAATTTTTTCACACCTTCTGGGCATCCGCTAAAGCCGCTATGAGGGTCAGGGCATCACTGGGTCACGCGGAAGGGCTGGTTGCTGGTCAGCGGGCCGCTGGGCGTCGTTACGGTGACCACGCCCGTTGTGGCTCCACTCGGAACCATGGTCCTGAGATAGGTGTCCGACTCCACTTGGAAGGTTGCAGCGGTTCCATTGAAGGAAACAGCGGTTGTCCCGGTGAATCCTTGGCCGAGAACGTCGATCACTCTCCCAACCTTACCAGCAGTAGGCAGCAGCTTGACGAACGGCGCGAGGCCCACGTCAAGACTGTACACAACGCCGAAATCTGAAGTCCCTCCCGTGGCCGTCAGGCCGTAAATCTTGCCGTTGGTATGTTGCAGGGGGGTAGGCCATGCACCTAGACCAGTGGGGCGATGGAAGTTGTAAAGGACAGACACGCCATTGGACGGGGTGATCCTGAAAATCACTCTGTAGTTGACATCGTAGAAATCGCCGTCGGTGGCCTGAACGAGCCCCGCGTAAGGCGTATAGCTTTTGTCAAAATTGTGCAGTACCTCTATGTCTCCTCGCGGTGTTACTTTGAACACGACGCCCCCGCCTTTAGTACCGCCTATGGAGGTGGTCCCATAGAAGTTGCCGTCACTGGCCTGAATCAACGGTGCGTATGGCGCCGAACCATGCGTGGAATCAAAGTTATAGACAGTCGTGATGGTCCCATTCGGCGTCAGCTTGAATACCGTGCCGTTATTCGAGCTGCCGCCATTCGCAGTTGTGCCATAGAAGTTTCCATTTGTTGCCTGGACTAGCGGACCGATGGACTGCCCTGGCAGGGAGCCGAGAAGGGTAAAGACCCCTGACGGGCTGACCTTGTAGGCAGTGCCAGTGCCTGTCGTGCCGTAGAAATACCCGTCCGTGCCCTGGATTGGTGGCGCCAGAGGCTGAGCACCGTCTGCCCCCCCGGTGAAGCTGTACAGCGTAGTCAGGCTTCCGCTCGCTGTGATCTTGAAGATCGTTCCAGGACCACTGCTGCCGCCACCGGCGGTTGTGCCGTAGAAGTTGCCATCTGTCCCCAACGTCAATCCGCTAAACGAATTGCCGCCGTCGACACCCCCATCGAAGTTGTATAACACCGTCAGCGAACCGCTCGGCGTGACCTTGAACACGACGCCCACGTCGTGAGTGCCGCCAAACCCTGTTGTCCCATACAAGTTGCCGTCCCGACCCTGGGCGAGGACCTGCGGGTAATAGGGGCCAGCGCCGTGAGTGCCATCGAAGTTATACAAATCGGTGTAGGTCTGGGCGCGCGCCGCCGGGACCCCGGTCGCGACGCTCAGCAACACAATGGTCAGCACCCAAGGACCGTAGATCCGTATTGTTCTGAATGGCATTTCCCCCCACCTCCACATCTCCGTCAATGCTCCGCCGAACGCAGCTCGAAGTCAAGGAAAGAATTGGTCAGGAATTTTCCAGAGTATTTAGGGGTTAGCTACCGTTATTGTAACTTCCGAAGCCTGTAAAAATGCGGCCGCTATGAGGTCGAGCGATAAATCTGAGAAGCGGAGAGAAATCGATGCGTTTACTCCCATGGTAGCAACCACGGTTCCAGCGCGGGAGCGGGCACCCACGGTCTGCGCCTTTCTGTCCATGGGTTCTTACACGGGGCAAAGGCCCACGGTTAATTCACAAAACGAATTGACCGTGGCTTGTCTCTTACTCGCTATCATTCCTCATCCCGACAATGGCAATTCCGGCCTGGTTCGCGGCGTCGAGCAGATGATCGCGTTCAAAGAGTAGGGTCTTGCCTGCATCGACGGCCAACGCCCGGGCGTTGGTCCGCGCCATCACTTCAATGGTTTTCAGGCCGATCACTGGAACGTCAAATCTCATGTCCTGCTGGGGCTTGCTCACTTTCACCACCACCAGCCGCCGCCCGTTGCTCAGCGTGGCGGCGCGTTCGATGGTGGCGTCGGTCCCCTCCATCGCTTCCACTGCCACGCAGGCGCGGTTTGCCACCACCACCGTCTGGCCGATGTCGAGGCCGGCAACGGCCTTGGCGATTTCCCGGCCATATTCGATGTCTGCGGTTTCTTGCGGCTCCGGCGCCCGTCGGGTCATAACGCCTTCGTTGGCGAGCAGAGGCTTGATGAAGTGGGTCGAGTCCAGTACTTGAATCCCCATGGCTTCCAGCATCTTTACAAAGGCTCCAATCAGCGCATCGGTGTTCTTCCGGTCCATGCCGTTTAGTGCTTGGGTCACCACTCCGTCGGCGCGAATAAAGCTATAAAGCTGGCGATGCTTCACCTGGCCAGCCAGCAGAATCCTTTCGATCTTCGCAGCCTGAAGCACTTCAATAGCCTTGGCAACCTCGCCCAGGCTCAACCAGTGGATGGAGCAGGTGTGAGATGCGAGCTCGGGTGAAGCTTCCTCGCGGATAGCAATAACCAGCGGATCTATCCCCTGCTCTCGCACCGCGTCGAGCACCAGAAACGGAAACCGGCCATTGCCGGCGATGATCGCCAGGCGCCCCGGCTTGATTGCCGGTCCCGGCTCAGGCTGGGACGACGTTTCGATCGATTCGTTCATAAATGAGGCGGAGGTGTTTGACGTTGAAGCGCGGTTGCCTGCTGTCGTGTCCAGTAATTGGGTGGACAACCTAGCGCCGCCGTCCCGGCGGCATTTGCCGGCAAAGCCTGCCCTGAGCGAAGCGAAGGGATGCCGGCGCTACGGGCCGGTCAACTGTCCACCTATTTCTTGGACGCTACACAAACCTATTTCACCACGCCGCGCTCCGAGGTGCGAATGAAATCGACCAGGGCCCGCACATGCTCGGATTGAATCCCTTTCGATTCCAGTGCCTCGAGAGCCTGGGTGGTGTTCAGCTTGGAGCGGCACAGGACACGGAAAGCCCTTTCGAGTTCACGGATCTCCTCCGCCGGCAAACCGCGCCGCTCAAGGCCAATGCGGTTCGCGCCCAGGACTTCCATGGGACGCGGCGCGCTGGTTTTGGAATAGGGCAGGATGTCCTTGTTCACCACGGTGTAGCTGCCCAGAAAGCTGTACGCGCCGATCCGGCAAAACTGGTGAATGCCACAGAAGGCTCCGACCATTGCCTGATCCCCGATTTCAACATGCCCGGCCAGGGACGCGCCATTGGCCATGATGATGGAGTTGCCCAGGCGGCAATCGTGCGCAATGTGAACGTAAGCCATCAACAAGCAGCGGTTGCCGATCCGCGTCACGCCGCCCTCCGCAGTCCCACGATGGATGGTCACAAACTCGCGGACAACATTCCCGTCGCCCAACTCGACTTGGGTTGGCTCGCCTTGGTACTTCAAGTCCTGCGGATCGAGTCCGACCGAGGCAAAAGGGTAAAACCGATTGCCACGACCCGCCAGGGTGTTCCCGTCGATCACCACATGGGACATCACTTCGCAGTCTTCTCCCAGTTCCACGCCGGCGCCGATGGTGCTGTAAGCACCCACGGTGACCGAGGAGGCAATTTTTGCTTGCGGATCAATAATGGCGGTTGGGTGGGCTTTCATTTTCCGGGGCGATCGATGATTGCAAACATCAGGACGGCCTGAGCCACGAGCTTGCCCTCAACGGTTGCGCGGGCATCCACTTTGCCAAAATTGTTCCTCCTGGTCAACAGGTCTACTTCCAAGCGTAACTGATCCCCGGGCACGACGGGCCGTCGGAATTTCGCGCCCTCAATGCCGGTGAAATAGATCAGCTTGCTTTCGCGTTGCGGAAGGTCGCGGTAGATCATCACCCCGGCTACCTGCGCCATGGATTCGATCACCAGCACGCCTGGCATGACGGGGGCCCCGGGAAAATGCCCCTGAAAAAACTCCTCGTTCACCGTGACGTTCTTCAAGCCGACGATTCTCTTGTCAGGCTCGAGCTCCACGATGCGGTCCACCATCAGGAACGGGTAGCGGTGAGGCAGAAGCTTCATGATGTCCGTCACCGTGTAAACTGCGTTCGTCGCTGAGTCCGCCGTCACCGTGGGGTCCGCCTTGCTTAGACTTGCCGGGAATTGCAATTCCTGGATAACGCCGGGTCAGTAGAGGCAGCACCTCGCAGATTACGGCCCCGGCATGGCTGCTTGAGCATTATAATCGAAAGGTGGACGCCCTCCAAATTTTGCCGCTGGTCGAGACCTCGGCGGCGATGCCAACTGACCGTGTTCGGGACGGTCCAGGCGCGAAAGATCGGCATGCTGATCCTGAAAGCAAGTAAGACCAGAGTGCCGAAACTTGGGGGAGGTTGTCAGTCTCTGGGCAAGAAAAAAGCTTCGGATGGATACTCCGCAAGACCCTCCATTCACCCGCTGACCTCAATCAGCCGTTATCTATGTAGGTCTATCATGCTGTTTTTCACGTTTGTAGGACCGGCGGAAAATGACTCGAAAGGCAAATCCTGAATCATGGTTCATCATGTAATGCCTCATTACTGGCTGACAAGGCTTGGCATCTTGCTGGGGTTGCTCATCTTTTTCGTGGCGAGCCAAGTTTATTGGATTCGCCGCATTCGTAGCCTCCTGCGGCGGTGGATCAGTTCCCAAGGAACCCGGCGTGGACTGAGCTACGCCCTGTTAGCCCTTTACCTCGCCTTCCTGGCTGGCTATACGATGCGTTGGCGCGGTGGAACCGGCGTCACCCACCTGACTCTGAAAGCCGTCTTGCTGGATGCGCCCTTCGGGTGCTGGCTTTTTGGTTCGATGACGGGATTCATCATCGTTCTGGTTCTGTACCTCGTCCCCAGCCGTCTGGCGCGGTTTGGGTCGTGGCTCTCCCGGAAGGCAGCGGGGTCGCCAAAGGACCTAAGTCCTTCCTCCACAACGGCGCATGCTGCGGCAGTCTCCGTGCCCACTGTAGCGCCGTCGGCAATCCCTGGCCGGCGCCAGTTCCTTGAACGGGCCGCGATCACCCTGGGGGCAGCTCCATTTGTGGCGGGAGCTTATGGTCTGTTGCTGGGTCGGCTGAATCTGAAGATAACTGAAACTCCTGTCAAAATGGATCGTCTCCCTCGGGCGTTTGACGGGTTCCGGATTCTGCAAATCTCCGATCTGCATATCGGCCCGTTCATGACTGCGGGCGAAATTCGCCGCTATGTTGAGATCGCTAACCGTCTCCGCCCGGATCTCATCACGCTCACCGGCGATTACGTCACCTGGGATCCTTCAACACAATTCGCCGTGGTCGATGTCTTATCTCGATTGAAGGCGCCCTACGGAATCTATGGCTGCTTGGGCAATCATGAGATCTACACCCGGACGGAGGATTCCATCACCCGCCTCTTCGCGCAGCGCGGGGTGAAGATTCTGCGGCGGGAAGCCATTTCGATTCAATCACATGGCGAGTCTTTCAATCTGATTGGCGTCGATTTCCAGACCAATCGGAGCTTTGGGCGGAGAGGTAGAGGTTTCGTCCGGGAATATTTGCAAGACATCGAGTCGATGGTGCGGAAGGATACGGCCAACATTCTGATGAGCCACAATCCCAATAGCTTTGATCGCGCCGCGGCGCTCGGAATTGGACTGAGCTTGGCCGGGCACACGCATGGCGGCCAAGTGTCGCTGGAATTCGTGAGCAAGGACTTGAACCCGGCGCGATTGGTTACTCCTTACGTGCGCGGATGGTTTGAAAAGACAGGCGGCAAGCTCTACGTGAACTGCGGAATCGGAACCATCGGTCTGCCCATCCGCATTGAAGCGCCCCCCGAGATTACTGTGTATAAACTCAAGACGCCGGCGTAGCACTGTCCTGGCGTTTCGCCGGATTCTGGAAGGGTCTTTTGGCATGACCGGAAAACGGGTCCGCGCGGCATGGTCCCACGCCGCCGGGTTGATGAGACTGATTGGGGTTGTCCCGTTTTAAGGTTGAGGGCGTCGATTTCAGGTGCAGTCTTACTTCACAACTTTACCGGACCGGATACAGGAAGTGCAGACCAGTAAGGTGCGGTGCGCGCCGTTCACCAGCGTACGCACGCGTCTCAGGTTGGGCAGCCAGCGGCGATGGGTGACATTATGCGCATGACTGATGCGATTTCCAAACTTGGGGCCTTTGCCGCAGATTTCACACGAACGAGCCATTTTTGAAAGTCTCCTATCTCACAACTGAACCAAAGAGCCGAAAACGCTTGTTGTTAATATATCAGAAATTCCAGGTAGTGTCCTGATTCGGTCCAGCATTTCGCTGCTGCCAGGTTTGTCATTCTGAGGAGCCGAAGGCGGTCCTGAGCGTGCGAAGGAAGAATCCCCGTGTTAAATGCTGAGATCCTTCGCGAAGTTTACCCTGAGCGCAGCCGAAGGGCTCAGGATGACATCGGCCCGAAGGCGACATCACGACTTCAAATTAGGACACTGCCCGCTCCTCTGCGCTTTAATTCCCCGTTTTTAGCGGACTGAGGTTAGAATCCTAATCATGTTCAAAAGTCTGCGTCCTAACCGGAAGACTACAGCCCTGCTGGGTACGGCCCTCCTGGGCGTTATTATTGTCTGGACCGGGTGCAGCAGGAAGGCCTCCTCGAACGGCGAAATCTGGGCGGAGGTGGACGGCACCCCGATCTACCGCACCCAGGTTGAGACTTACTACAAAAATCGCATGGCCGCACTTCCCGATCCCAGCAAGGCGGAGCAGGCGCTTTCCTTCAAACTGAACATCCTGAATGAGCTGATTGACGATCAAATCCTCGTCGAGCACGCCGCCCACGCTCACGTCACGGTGTCCGAAGCTGAGGTCGATACGCGGATCGCCGGGCTGCGCAGCCCCTATTCCAAGGAAGAGTTTGAAAAGCGTCTGAAGGACCAGGGCCTGACGGATGCCACGCTGCGGCAGGAAATTCGCAAAACGCTGACCATCGAGAAGCTCATCAATAAGGAAATTATTTCCAGGATTGCCGTAAGCGGCGATGAAATCACCGCCTATTACAACCACAATAAAGCGAACTTTAAAGTTCCCGAGACCGAATACCACCTGGCCCAAATTCTGGTGACGCCGGTCCCCGACCCGCAAATTCGGAATCTGATGAACGACGACGCCAAAAACGAAGTCGAGGCGCAACGCAAAGTGAGAGCTCTGTATGCACAGATCAAACAAGGCGCCGATTTCTCCAAGCTGGCGCAGGAATACTCGGAGGATCCCCGCACGGCGCCAGGCGGCGGGGATATGGGCTTCGTTCCCGCCTCGGCGCTCGCTTCAAACCATCAGTTGGGCCAGTCCATCGCTTCGCTGAAGCCAGGCGAAATCGGGGGCATCATCCACGATGCGAGGGGTTACCACATCATTAAACTGTTGGGGCGCGAGGAAGCCGGCCAGCGGGAACTTTCGGACCCGAAGGTTCAGGGCGCCATCCGCCAGAGCTTGACCAATGAGAAGGAAGAGGCCCTTAAAGCCGCATACATCGGGGTGCTGCGCGACCGCGCTAAGATAGAGAATTTTCTCGCCCAGAAGATCGTGGAAACGGCGGGTAGCGACGCGGCCACTGATTAACGTTTCTGCGCTTGACTGCTATGGTGCCGGGACTCATGCCGCGCCCGGACGACGCTGAATCCGCGCCGAACCAACACCCGGCCGGTTTCATACCAAAAGCAGCAGCCGGGCCCCAGTCTCAACGCCGGTTCCTTCCTTCACCAGGATTTTTTCCACCCGGCCTGGACGCGGGGCGCGAATCTCATTCTGCATCTTCATGGCTTCGATCACCATAAGTCCGTCGCCGCATTCCACGTCTATGCCCTCACTCGCCAGGACTTTTACGATCCGGCCCGGCATGGGAGCACGGATCTCCAGCGGACCGTTGCCCGTGGCTGCCGTGGATTTCTGCGGTCGCGCGCGGCGATCGCGGATACGTACGCCGAATTCCACGCCGCTGCTTGAGACGGCAAAGTGGCCGTTCTCGCCGCGCAAGTCCGGATCGTCCCGGAAGATGCGAACCTCGTAAGATTTTCCGTTCAGCAGGATGGAGTAGACTCCTGTCGAAACCTCCGACCAATCTGCAGAGTGCCTTTCTCCGTCCAGCGCAAAGTCCAGTTTCCCGGCACGAGCTGCGGCGGAAGAAGCAGGTTGAACGTTCGCTTCCACCCAGTGTTCAGCGCGATTCTTGCCGGCCTCGATTTCGACTTCAAATTTCATGAATAGAAGCCAATAGCCCACGGTCAAAACGGCATTCACCGTGGCTACTCCTCGCTGGCATCCCCGTTGAAATCCTACATTGCCCTCACCGCCACCGGTTCAGCATCGCCTCTCGCCCCGCGGATTTCCACCCGCTTTCGTTGCGGCTGGATGGAGGCAAAGCAGAGCGGGCCGGATGCCGCGCGGTTTCGAGAACAGCAGCCAGGATCACGGCGACCGTTGCTTCGGAGTCGATGTTTGCTTGATCCTTTGGCATGCCCTGCATCAAGCGGCCAACCCATCCGGTGTCAAACCGTGCCTTGATGAAATCCGGATGGTCCAGAATTCTGCGGAAGAACCGGATGTTGGTCTTGATTCCGGAAACATCATACTCATCGAGAGCGCGGCGCATGCGGGCGATGGCTTCCGGGCGATCGTTGCCCCAGGCCACAAGCTTGGAGAGCATCGGATCGTATTCCAACGGCACCCGCCAGCCTTCATACACGCCGCTATCGTCGCGCAGGCCGAAGCCCACCGGAACCCGCAGTCCGCGAATCAGGCCGGGCGAGGGGAAGAAATTGTTTTCGGGATCCTCCGCGTAGATGCGGCATTCAATCGCCGCGCCTCGCAAGTGGACTTGGTCTTGCTTCACGCTTAGTGGTTCACCGGCGGCGACCCGCAACTGCTCCTTCACCAGATCCATTCCCGTGACGGCTTCGGTGACGGGATGCTCCACCTGAAGGCGCGTATTCATTTCCAGAAAATAGAAATTCTTGTTCGCGTCCACCAGGAATTCTACCGTTCCAGCGTTGGTGTATCCAGCGAGTGTGCCGATTTTCACCGCCGCCTCGCCCATGCGCGCGCGCAACGCAGCATCAACAACGGGCGACGGGCTCTCCTCCATCAGCTTTTGGTGGCGCCGCTGGAGCGAGCATTCCCGCTCGCCCAGATAAATCACGTTGCCGTGCGTGTCCGCGAAGAGTTGAATTTCAATGTGGCGAGGCCGCTCGATGTATTTCTCAATGTAGACGGAAGGGTCATTGAAAGCATTTTGCGCCTCCGACCGCGCCGTGCGATAGGACGACTCCAGTTCCTCGGCGTTGGCCACCCGCCGCAGCCCTTTGCCGCCACCACCCGCCGAAGCCTTCAGCATCACGGGGTATCCAATTTTCGCTGCGACCGTGCGCGCCTCGTCGAAGCTCCGAAGGTCACGATCCGTGCCGGGAACGACAGGCAGATTCGCGTCCATCAGGGCGCGGCGGGCCGCGGTCTTCGATCCCATCAGCTCCATGGCGCGGGCCGAAGGGCCGATGAAGACCAATTTCTCCGCCTCGCAGGCGCGTGCGAACTCCGGCTTTTCGGAAAGGAATCCGTAACCGGGATGGATGGCTTCGGCGCCACTCCGTTTTGCCGCTGCCAGAATCTTGTCGATCCGTAGGTAGCTTTCGACCGAGGGCGCGGGGCCGATCGGATAGGCCTCATTGGCATAACGCACGTGCAGCGCGTTCCGGTCCGCTTCGGAATAAACAGCCACCGTCTGGATGCCCATCTCGCGGCATGTCCTCATGATGCGCACCGCAATTTCGCCGCGGTTCGCAACCAAAACCTTGTTGAACATTGAGTGTTTTCCCTCTCGTGATATGCCGTCGTGCGGTTTCCGGCCCTGCCGCCCCGAGCTAAGCCTTCAGAATATATCACGCGCGCAAAAGCAAGAGACCAGAGACGGGAGCTGAGAGACAAGTCCATCCGCATCGGTTCCTCATGCTAATCCCTCGTCTCTTGTCTCTGCTTTTAGCAATTCAGTTAACTTTCCACCCCATCTTTGCTAGGCTTTTCTTGCTCATGCCCAGTGTCGCGGAAAGACCTATTGCCGTCTTCAAAGTCTCCCCCATTATCATCGCCATCAGCGTTTTCCTGGCGCTACTGCTACAGGTCTCGCTTCCGGTAAAGCTGCCCGTAGCGCGACTCTTTGACCTGCCGCTGCTGCTCACCATCTATTTTACGCTGCTGCGCCGCAACAAAATTTTTGGGACGTTCCTCGGGATGGTCATCGGGTTATTGCAGGACGCCTTCTCTCACGGACTCATCGGAATGTTCGGCATGGCCAAGGCCCTGGTGGGGTATCTTGCGGCGTGGGCCAGCGTCCGGTTTGACACCGAACGGATGACCAGCCGTATCGTCCTGACCGCGGTGCTGGTCAGTTGCCACAGCCTGGAGATCACCGGACTCCAGCATGTCCTGATGGAGTATCCGCCGCCGTTTGTCGCACTCGATCTGGCGAGTACGATCCTGGTGAATTCGGCGCTGGCGCTCGTCATCTTCCCGGTCTTCGACCGGCTGAAGCGGCCGGCCTGAGGCCGTTTTTGGGCCCCGGCTTGCAGCCCGAAAACAGTTACAAAAAAGTTACAAAGTAGTGGCTTCTTAAGCGGCGCCAACCCGTGCTAGAATAGGTTCACAAGCCGGGCACGCTGCGACCGGTTCCCCGAAAAGGGGAATTTCGCGGAAGCTTCGGACAGGTTCCCGGCCCTCAGGTGGCGTCGGCCATGGTGCTCTTGGGTCCACCCCGCGCGCGGTCGTACCGCAAGGTTCTTACCGGCTCTGCAATTGTTTTTCTCACGGTCTCAACCGTACTGTGGGCCAAGGATTCTCTAACTCACACCGATCGCCTCTTGCTGATCCGTTCACTCGACCGTGAAATCGCCGTGGCAAAGCTCCCCATGCCCGCCGGGAAGCACGGCATTCGCATTGATGCCAATGGTCAGGTGGACCAGAGTTATTCGCAGAAGCAGCTCCGGGAATATGGTCCCGCCATTCGGCCGGGCGCTCCGGTGGAGATTACGGCGATCAAATTTAAGCCGAACCGCATCATCCTTGAGCTCAATGGCGGGCATCATGGGG
This sequence comes from Terriglobia bacterium, assembly GCA_050745605.1. GTDB lineage: Bacteria > Acidobacteriota > Terriglobia > UBA7540 > UBA7540 > CALCEB01. Next base: position 12,896 of record JBOGKI010000053.1, read on the forward strand.
AGCATTGGTACCAGCACATCGAATTCGGCATGGGCTATCCGCAGGAACCGATGCTCCCCACCACAGCGCCGGTCCTGGCGGCAGGTTCCTACATCTCGCTCGCCATTCCGGGCGATGTCTCCAAACTCACCAGCGACCAGGTCAAGAACCTCCTGGTCAGCGCCCTTGACTTCAGCCGCCACTCCCCGACCGCTCTCTACTCACCGCAGGAACCTCCGCAGTTCAAAGAGGCCATCAAGAAGCACCAGGCGGTTGTCGGAATGGACCGCGACTCCGTGCTTTCCGCCAAAGGCCCTCCTATCCGCAAGGTGCGTTATGAGAAGGATGGGAGCGAACTCGAGGACTGGATCTACGGCGACGCGCCCCACTGCCTCTTCGTGACCTTCAACGGCGACCAGGTCGTCAAAATAGAACAGTACTAACCTGACTTATTCACGAAGCCGACCGCGTCCTGCCCGTTGCGATCGAGATCAAGAACACCCAAAACTACTGTCCCGATCTGTTTGACGAAATTCGCCTGGGGCGGGTACGATAATTATTTGTCATTATGGCCAAAAACTCATCTGTGGAGGGACGAGTAATGCCCGTAAAGGTAGGCGTGAACGGTTTCGGCCGCATCGGGCGGAACTTCCTGCGTGCTTCTTATTCCGACCCGGCGATTGAAATCGTCGCCATCAACGATATCACTGACCCCAAAACCCTCGCTCATCTTCTGAAG
>JBOGKI010000054.1:0-13324 GCA_050745605.1 Terriglobia bacterium
CTCACCAACAGCGTGAATCTGACGCTGACGGTCAATTAACCCGTTACACAGGTCGGAACGAGAATTCTGTTCCTGCTGTGAATCGTGGAGGCAGGTCGTGTACCCGCCGGCCCGCGATCCCGCACGGACGATCAAGGGCGCAGCCCTTGATTAAACCGGCGGTTTCCACCGCAACCAATTTTCTTGCCGCAGTCTGGCGGGCTCGCCGCGCCGGACGCGACTCCCGACGCCCTCGCGGGCCTTGACGCGGTCCCCAGGGCAAGATGGGTCAGTGTGGTTTCTGTCGCGGTGGTCTGTGGCCGCCGTTGTTGATTCCCCATCGTTTTCGGCGCTCACAGAGCGCCGCTACAGCGAACTGCGCCACCCACCACACGCTATTGCTGCTCGCGTGTCTGGGCTACATCTGGCTGGCCTTCAGCCCGAATTTGCTGCGTTGGAATTTGAAGCATTGATGGGGATTGACACCAGGCGCGTACCGCAAGAAAATTTAGGTCATGCGGGGTTTGGTAGCTGTAGCCATCACGACGTGCGCCCTTTTGCTGGGCGCTGCTAGCGGCGCCGCACAGTTTCCGCAACCGGGCCGCAGGGCGCCCGCTTGGCCTCCTCGCGCCCCGCACTATCCCTCGGCCAAGACGTCGGTGGACATCGGTAACTTCTATCTGAGGCGCAAGGACTATCGCGGGGCGCTGAGCCGCTTCAAGGAAGCGATGAAGACCGATCCCTACTACGCGCCGGCTTATTTGGGATTGGGAAAGGCTTACGACAAGATGGGTTTCAAGCCGGAAGCCCTTGCGGACTACCAGAAATACCTGGACAACCTCGATAGCGAAAAGCAAGCCGATCGCGCCCGCGGCGTCCACCGCGCCATAAACCGGCTCAAGCATGAAATTGCAGAGGAGCAGGCTGCCAACGCCAAGAACGGCTGGAAGCCGAAGCCGGCTCCCCAGGTCCACTGATTCAATCGCTCGTGTCTTCGAGCGGGTTATCGAGCAGGCTCTTCAGAATCTCCGCCGCCGGTTCAGCATCTTTCTCGCGCACAAGCAAATTCAGGGTGTCTACCCCGGGCAGCACCGATGCGGATCCCTGGCCGGGCACCATGCAGGGAATACCTTCAGCTTCCAAAAAGCTCTTGGCCATATCAGCAGCCAAGAAAGCTCTGGGGCCGCTGAAACTGCGCACCGTCACCAGTCTTTGCTCGGGTTCTGAGCTTTCGCTCTCGAAGCGCGAATCATCCCTCCCCCCGGATTGTTCCAGTTCCGCTCCGCAGGCCGGACAGCGCCCAGCCTCCTCGGGAAGTCCGGTTCCGCACTTAGGACATGAAGCCATCACCCACCTCCCTGGGTTCCAGCATCAACACGGTCGGCGACCGCATCCGGCGTAACGCGCCCTGCGCGCCTCTCCGCCGTGGGCTTGGGAATTCCACGATGAATCCGACGCATCCATCGTGGCTGATGCCTATGTTACCAGACAACATGGCCCAATCTTAAACTACCAGGCAACTCATACGCTGAATTTCATTAAGCGCAAAATAATCAAGCCTGGCGGGATCGCGCGAGGCCGGTTGGGAGATGCCCTGGGAATCCCTGGCGCGGCAGGCGAAGGTCACCAGTCCTTGCTCCCGCAGGGTCATCTCCGCCCGCCAAATCCGCCAGGAATAGATTTCGCCTGCATCAAGCTGGGCTTCATTCCACGTCGAGCCAGCGTCGGAACTCACTTCGACTTTGGAAATGCCGTGGCCCGACCACGCCACGCCGGAAAGCTCAACCTTCCCAACATTCAGCGTGGCTCCTTTCTGGGGCGACACGATGATGGACTTCGCCTGAACGGGAGGAAGCTGGCGGCGGATGGTTTTGCCACCGGGACCGCGCAGCAGTTCCAGATAGTCACTACCCGCCGAAGCGAGTGGTTCCCTGGCCACTTCAATCCGGCTGAGCCACTTCACCCAATCCATGCCGTACCAACCAGGAAACGCGGCGCGGTAAGGCATGCCGTGAGTCTTATCCAGCAGCCGGCCGTTCAGCCGGTCCGCCAGCAGGCCCGAGCGTATCACCCGGTCCAGCGGTACGCTGCGAGCGTAACCTTCAGCGCCGTAGAGGTTTACCCAAGCGGCTCCCGAGCCGGGTTGGGCCATGCGCAGGACATCCGCGAGCCGCCATCCTTCCCACACGCCATTCGACATCAGGCCGCGCGGCCCTGCGCCGTTCCCGGCACTTTCCAGAACCGCAGTGACTCTTGCGGTGGGCAACGTGGTGAGGCGCTCAATACCGATTTCGCCGGGCTGACCCACCTCGCCATCAATGCGGAGCTGCGCGGGCGGCGGAAGAACCGGCAGGCTGAAATGATCGTAAATCATGAAATCTTCGAACGGAGTCACCGGTTGGATTTGCCCGTCAAAATCGCATTCCACGACGAGAGGATCCGCGGATAGCTGGTGGTGAGCGGCAATCAAACGAGAGGGATGGAGGGCAGCAGCCACGCCCATGATCTCCAAGAATCGCCTCCTGCGCATTGCCTGCATTCTATCTCTTGCCCCGGCTTCCAGCAAATGCCGCTGCGCCCACGCCAAGGACGGGGGCGATTTAACCGAAAATTCATTTGCAGACAGCTCCCGCCTGGAGTATGGTTTTAGCCGCTCAAAGCTCGACCATCCCAAATCAGAAAGGACCGATCGAAATGAAAAAGTATGGGGCGGAGTTTGTCGGGACCTTCACGCTGGTTCTCATTGGTTGTGGCACCGCAGTGATTGCGGGAAAGGCAGTGGGCAACCTGGGAATCGCGTTCGCTTTCGGTTTTGCTCAGCTTGCGATGTGCTACGGCATTGGACCGGTTTCGGGAGCGCATATCAACCCCGGGGTCAGTCTTGGAGTATTTGCGGCGGGGCGCATCGGCGCCAAGGATTTGATTGGATACATTATCAGCCAGATTCTCGGCGCCATTGCCGGCGCCGCCGTGCTCTGGGCTATCGCCAGCGGGCGGATTGCCGGTTACGCGATCGGCGTGAATGGCCTGGGGCAGAACGGATGGGGCGCGAATTACATCGGCGGGTATGACCTTAGATCCGCCATCGTTTTTGAATTTGTGGCCACGCTGATTTTCGTCATCGTCATCCTCGGAGCTACTCAGGGCGGAGCGCCCACGCAATTGGCAGGAGTGGCGATCGGCATTACGCTGGCAGCAATCCACATCCTGGGAATCAACGTGACGGGCGTTTCCGTAAATCCGGCTCGCAGCTTTGGTCCCGCCCTCTTAGTCGGAGGGCAAGCCCTGGGCCAGGTGTGGATGTTCCTCATCGTGCCCAGCCTGGGAGGAGTTGTGGCCGGGCTTATCTATCGGGCCAGAATCCTCGCGACTGAACCCGCGAGGGCTTCGTAAGCGAGGCGCCCGTGCGTTGGTATCAGGAATTGAGTGCAGGTGTGCGGCCTGAGAAACCGGCGGGCTATCATCTTCGTCCGGCGCCTGCTTGCATGATACCGTGCGGCAACCCCTTATAACTGGCGCTTGTGGCCGCCTGATGCTCCTTCCGTGGGCCTCCGGGAAACCGTTCGACCCTACGCGGCCCTTTTGTTAAGATTGAGGAGATGCTCGATACCATTGCCGCTGTGGTGGAAAACAAGCCCTTGACTGGCGGCCATTTCCTGATCAGCCTGCATGCTCCCGAACAGGCCCAGGCCACTCGCGCCGGCCAATTCGTGATGGTGCGCCTGTTGGGCCGCACCGATGTGATTCTGCGCCGCCCTATGAGTGTGTATGACGTGAGACCGGAACCCCATTCGGCTTCTGGCGGCAGCACCGTGCCGGCCAATAGGCAGCGAGGCTCCGGCGCGTCGGCGATCATCCAGCTTTTGTACAAAGAAGTCGGGCGCGGAACGCGGCTGATGGGAGCGTTACAGCCAGGGGACGCGGTTGGGTTGCTGGGCCCGTTGGGGCATGGGTTTTTTGAAGAAGAATACCTCGGCGCGGCCCGGCAAGTGGACGAAGTGGTGCACGTGGCGGGCGGGATCGGCATTGCCACGCTGCTTCTGCCTGCGCGTGACCTGTCGCGAGCGGGGATCCGGCAGAAGCTTTTCTTCGGTGGCCGCACACAATATGACTTGGTGGGCGTCGAAGACTTTGTGGCCTTCGCTCCTGACCCTGTGCTTGCGACGGAAGATGGCTCTCGTGGTCATCAAGGTTACGTCACTGCGCCGCTCGAGGCTTACCTGGAGCAAGCAGGGCCGCGCAAGCTGCTGCTGATGGTGTGCGGCCCGTGGGGCATGTTACGCGCCGCCGTGCTGCTGGTGGAACGTTATGGACACCGCTGCCTGGTCTCTATGGAGAACCGCATGGGTTGCGGGTTGGGTGTTTGCCTCGGCTGCTCGATCCGTGTCAAAGGCGAAGGTCATGGGAGCTATCAGCGCGTTTGCACTGAAGGGCCCGTGTTCTGGTCAGACCAGGTGGTGTGGGACGCAGAGTCGCTCCCGAAAACGTAAGCGCAGCCGCCCGAGCCGCGGAGCCGCGATGCCAACGGCGGGTTAGGCCTAATACGAACGCGGGAAATAAGGTCACAGCCTCGCTGTAGCGGCGGTCGGAGTTTACCCTGGCAGGGACCGCCGGTCTGGACCGCGCTCCCGCTTTGCAGCGGGGCAGGCGCCGAGCGCCGCTACAACTCGCTGTAACAGAGCTTATCGGGCTCGCACTGCATTCCAAGGTACTCGGGAAGCCTGCCGTTCGAATCCGTCGAGGAGAAATATCGAGGCAAGATGGAAATCGCTCTCGACGCAACTGCCGTGTTCGAACCCAATCTTGAAACCACTGTTGCCGGAGTTCGCTTTCAGAATCCGGTTTTGACGGCGAGCGGCACTTTCGGCTACGGCAAGGAATTCGACTCGATCATCGACCTCGATCAACTGGGCGGCATCGTGGTGAAGGGTATTTCCGCCGATCCCATGCCTGGCAATCCTCCTCCGCGCATCTACGAAACCGATTCCGGCATGTTGAATGCTATCGGATTGCAGAACGTGGGCGCTCAGAAATTCCTGGAGGAGAAGCTGCCTTTTCTTCGGGGTCTGAAGACCCAATGCGTGGTGAATGTTTTCGGTTATTCGACGGAAGATTATGTCCGCTGCATCGATATGCTCAATGCGGGAGAAGGGATTGACGCCTACGAGCTGAACATCTCCTGTCCGAATACTCGCCAAGGCGGAATCGTCTACGGCAGCGATCCCAGGCTGACGGAAGAGGTGGTTGCCGCTTCAAAACGGGCCGCGCGCTATCCTCTGATGGTGAAGCTTTCGCCGAATGTCTCGGACATTGGCCTGTTCGCGCGTGCCGCTGAGGCCGCTGGCGCGGATGCGCTGTCATTGGTGAACACGTTTGTCGGCATGGCGATTGACGTGGAAACCCGCAGGCCACGCGTTTCAAACATCACCGCGGGGCTTTCCGGACCGGCCATCAAGCCCATCGCCTTAAGGATGGTCTATCAGGCGGTGCGAGCCGTCAAAATTCCCGTGATCGGCATGGGCGGCATCGTGACCGCTGAAGACGCGCTGGAATTTCTGATTGCCGGAGCCAAGGCCGTGCAGATCGGGACGGCCAATTTCTTCGCGCCGAATACGGCGCTGAAGGTGGTTGAAGGCATCCGCGAGTATTGCCGCCGCCACCAGCAGCACCTTTTGGAGGTCATCGGTAGCCTGCGGCTGCCAGAGAACCGGCCGGCGCCGGCACGGGATTATTAGCAGCCCGCCACGTGGCCTTCCGCAAGGATTGCAAGTTCGAGCGCCAGAAGGTACACTTAGACCATGACGTTGACTGCCATCAAATCGGCCATTGAACAACTCACTGAGGAACAGAAAACTGCCTTGACAAATTGGTTGGTGAGCCTTGACCAGGAGAAGTGAGGCAATCCGATGTCCGAGGATTTCTCGGCGGGGCGGGCAGGGCATGAAGTTGCTCGAAGATGAAGATGTCAATGCCGCCACCGATCGAGCGGATAGTCGCCATTAAGCTGAGACTATCTGCCTTTCGCCCTTTTCTCGCGAAACCTTCCAAGCCTGCCGAACCTAAGTCCCGACAATTCAGAATAATCTGAACGATCCCCCCACCCTCCGCATCTCATAGAAAGTATGGATTTTCTGGATAAGGAGAGAGAAGGAAGCACATAATTGCTGTTGGAGAAGCGGGTGGCGCCTGTTTGACACTGATGAGACCCTCTGTTAAATTCGAGAGCAGGGCGAGAGTGGGTAGGGGACAACTGCGGACAGCAGGGCTAATCGTGCTCGGGGCCGTTTGGGGCGCGGCGGTTCTCAGCTTGACTGGCTGTGCGGTTTCACGAACTTCTCACATTGCAGCTTCTCAGGTTCCGCCGCCCCCCATGAATGCCTCTGCCGCTGAGCTCATCACGGACATTAACTTCCAAAGCAGGGCGGTCCGGACGATCACGGCTACGGTTGATCTGGCGCCCACGGCCGGCTCGGTCTATTCGGGAGTCATCCAGCAATACCGCGACGTTCGCGGTTTCATCCTGGCGGAGCGGCCGGGCTGGATCCGGATGCAGGGCCAGGCTCCCGTCGTTCGGACCGACATTTTCGACATGGCTTCGGACGGCCAGAAATTTCAGGTTTTCATCCCGTCCAAGCAGAAGTTCATTGTGGGAAGCACCGCCGAAAGCCGCGCCCCCCAAAATAGCCTGGAAAACCTTCGCCCGCAGCACATCGCGGAAGCTTTGCTGTTGCAACCGGTGGATGCGGCTAGGGATCAAGATGTCATCGAGGAGGCGGAAGAAGGCGCCCAGCGGTTTTATGTGCTGGATGTCCTGGGCGCATGCGACGGTGGCCGGCTTTATTTGAAGCGGAAGGTCTGGTTTGACCGCTCGAACTTATCGATTGCCAGGGTTCAGCTCTACGGAGCGAAGGGCAGCTACCAGGAAGACATCCATTATTCGTTCTACGAAGATTTTGGCGGCATTCACTATCCCCGGCGCATCGAGATCACCCGGCCGGCTGAGGACTATTCGCTTTCCATGTCCCTTGAGAGCGCCACTTTCAATCAGGACATTCCCGCCTCTAAATTCGTGCTGAAGCCGCCGGCAACGGCGCAGCTCGTCGTGCTCAAAACGCCGCCCGCATCGGGGGGAGGCCCGTGTGGTCAGTAAGATGATCATAGCCAATGTCCTGCACCGGCCCATCCGGACCATCGTCAGCATTCTGGCCGTGGCCATTGAAGTGGGAATGGTGCTGCTGGTGGTGGGAATGACCAACGGCATGCTGCACGAAGGAGCGAAACGCGTGGAGGGTGTAGGCGCGGACGTAATGATCCAGCCGCCGGGGGCTTCATATTTCCTGGGGCTTACGGCGGCCCCCATGCCCATTAGGCTTGCAGACCGGCTGACTGAAGTGGCACATGTGCAAGCCGTGGCGCCCGTCCTGGTTCATTTCAACACCACCAACGGACTCAACCTGATCTACGGCATTGACATGAAGAGCTTCGATTCGGTCAGCGGTGGGTTTGTTTATTACCAGGGTGGACCCCTCGAGCATCCGGACGACATCCTGGTGGATGACTGGTATGCGCGGGCGAACAAGGTCAAGCTGGGGCAGAAACTGACCCTGATCAACCACGATTTTCACGTCGCCGGCGTCGTGGAGCACGGCAAAGGCGCAAGAATCTTCATCCCACTGCAAACCATGGAAGACCTGATGGGGGCGCACCACAAGGCCTCCATCTTTTTCGTCAAATGCACGGATCCCGGCTACACCGATGATGTGGTGGATGCCTTTCAATCGCTGCTGCCGAAGTACCAGATCCTCCCCGTGCGGCAGTATATGTCCATGATGACGGCGAACAGCCTCCCGGCGCTTACTGATTTCGTCAGGGCCATGATTGGTGTGGCGGTAGGCATCGGCTTCTTGGTGATTTTCCTGGGGATGTACACTACTATCACGGAAAGAACTCGGGAGATCGGAATCCTTAAATCCCTGGGGGCCTCGAAGACATACATCATTCAGGCCATCTTGCAGGAAGCGGCGTTGCTTGGAGTGGTTGGGATTATTGCCGGATGCCTTGGCACCATCCTGGCGCGGCGCTTGGTGATGATTTATTTTCCCACCATTTCAGTGGACCCGCTGGACGGAGGTTGGGTGCTGCGCGCCACGCTGCTGGCGATCGTGGGTACGTTGGTGGGCGCTTTCTATCCCGCCCTGAGGGCTGCGCAGCTTGACCCGGTGGACGCACTGGCCTACGAGTAGGAAACGAGCCGCCAGCGATTGGCGGCCAGAAAAAGAAGAAAGAAGAAGGGTCAATGCCTGCGGTGGAACGCGGTTAGTCTGAATTTCTCACTAGGTTGGGGGAAGGGCGGGGTTTTAACCCCGCCCTTCCGTTCCAGCACCGAAGCTGGTGAGAACTGCCGGTTAGCGAAATTGTAGCGCTTTATGGATCCGATCATCATCACCGAAGACCTGAAGAAGACGTATCGCGTGGGCAAAGTCATGGTTCCCGCCCTGCGCGGGGTGAATCTTGTCGTTCAGGAGGGCGAGTTTGTAGCGATCGTCGGTCCTTCCGGCTGCGGCAAATCTACCTTGCTGCATTTGCTGGGTGGATTGACCACGCCCACCAGCGGCAAGCTCTTCATCGATGGCAACGATTTCGGGTCCATGAGCGACGGTGAACGGACCCGTTTCCGGCGGCACAAGATCGGCTTTGTATTCCAGCGCTTTAACCTGCTGCCCACGCTGACTGCCCGCCAGAACATCCGCATGGCCCAGCACATCCAGGGAAACGGGTTTAATCCGCATCGCTTTCAAGCCATTGTTGAGATGCTCGGGCTTCAGGATAAACTGGAACAGAGGCCCTATGCGCTTTCGGGCGGAGAGCAGCAGCGGGTGGCTTTTGCGCGGGCGGTGATTTGCGAGCCGAAGATCCTTCTGGCGGACGAGCCCACCGGGAATCTTGATAGCGAGAATTCACAGATTGTCCTGGATATGATGAGAACGATCAATCGTTCGTTCCGCCAAACCATCCTCATGATCACCCACAACCCGGAGGCCGCAGCCATCGCCGACCGAACCATCCGCATGAGAGACGGGCACATTATTTCGGATTGAATGTTCCGCGATTTGTGAGTATTTTTGAGATCACATTATGGCCCACAGCACTCCATATCGTGAGCGAACCTTCTCCCCGCGGGCCTCTGAGTCTGGAACCGCAGCCGCTCAGCCGGGTCTATGGAAGAAGGTCAAGCTGGTGGCCACTCGCGCCGTCTTCTGGCCTTATGAGCGCGGGTCCTGGCAATATGACATCATTTGCGCCGTGATTCTGGCCTTCATCTTTCTGACCCCGGCGGCCTGGTTCCATGACCGGCCTCAGCTTGGCCTGTCGGACCTACGCCATAATCAGGGCGTGGTTGAAGTCGGGCGGACGCGCGAGGGCTGGCATTACCTGATTGATGCCCGGTTGGTCAACTCCATGGGCAATCTGAAGACCAAGGATGCCGTCCACGCCATCCTCGAGCGCCGGATTCACAAGCCCTTCACAATTAAGTCCGTGGAGGTGGTTGAGGATCACCAGAATGTGCTCCTGGGCTACGCGGTCATTGTTCAACGCTGACGGCTTTTAGCGGCGCTCTGTGAGCGCCGAGGTTCTTGGGAGATCAACCACGGCGGTTCCTTGCAGGGCAGGCTCCGATCGCCGCTACAGAGTGCAGGTGCGGCTCGCCTTGAATCTGGGGTATTCGGTCAAACGATTGAAAGACATTCGAAAACAACGCCTCCCTCCAGCCACACCAAGTCCGATGGGGACTTGGAACCCCGAAACCAGTTTCAAGGTCCAAACCTGTCTCTGGCCGCGCTTCTTTGCCATCAAACGACTCCTGCTTCTTGGCGCATGCCTCGGCTCAACCGCAGTTCTCTTTGCCGCCGGTGGCCGCGTTCACCTCCATAGGCATCCCACTGACTTCAAGATAATTCTGGCTCGCATGAATGATGCCGCCCATCGCTTCAAAACCCTTTCGGCGAGCCTGGAGTACACCACCGTCACCGTCCTGGTGAACGACCACTCCACCGAATACGGCCAGATTTTCTTCCGCAAAGCCAAACGGCCGGAAGTACTAATCAAGTTCGTGAAGCCGGATCCCAAGGTGATTCTGTTCAGGAGGAATCGCGCCGAAGTTTACTTGCCGAAGATCAAGACGATCCAGGAATATGATGTTGGCAAGAAGGCCGGGCTGCTACAGCAATTTCTGCTGCTCGGATTCGGCACGGATGTAGCCGAACTGCAAAAAGCCTATACCCTGAAGTACACCGGCGAAGAACAACTTGAGAATGAAACCACCGCAGTCCTTGAGCTTGTTCCTACGAACTCCCAGGTTGCTGGTCAACTGGTCAAAGTGCAGCTATGGGTCAGCGAAGACTCCTGGCTTCCGGTTCAGCAGAAGTTCTTCGAGCCAAGCGGCGATTATCTGGTTGCCCGCTATCGAAGCATCGAGGTCAACCGCGGGCTTTCCAATTCTGTGTTCGAGATCAATGCCCCGAGCGGCGTGAAGCGAGTCTTAATGAATTAGCAACGCCCTTTGTTTTCTTCTACTTGGATCGCAGATTAGCTGTTCAAGCCGTTCTTTTCCCTGTTCAAGAGGTTAGCATTGCAGGATTGCCTTCCGTAGCTTTAACCTATGGGTGTATAGTCCGCTTTGCTTCTGGCAGCTAGCAACCGGGCGGGAGCTTCGAATCTGCGCTCGAGATCGCAGCCGGAGCGACTGGATAAGATTGAAGGGAATGAGCTTCGTGCCGTGTGAGGAGTTGTCCAGGGGCTCTTGTTGCTAGTCGGCATGATTTCGGTCTTGGGCGCGCCGTGGGGCGCGCCACGACCGTGATTGATCCATGACTCAGCCTACAATTCGACGAAAAATCCGCTCCACCCACCGCCGCCTGCGCGAATTGTGGATGATCGCCCGGGGGCTGGCTTCGACCGGCCATCCCATCCTTGCCCATCTGATTCCCATCCGGCGTTGCAACCTTTCCTGCACGTACTGCAACGAGTTTGATGACTTTTCAAAGCCCCTGGCCATTCCGGTTCTGACGCACCGCGTGGACCTGCTGGCCAGGCTGGGCACTTCCGTCATCACGATTAGCGGCGGGGAGCCTTTACTTCACCCCCAGCTTGAGGATCTGATCCGGCACATTCGTTCCCGCGGCTTGATGGCCGGGATGATTACCAATGGTTATCTTCTGACGCCGGACCGCATCCAGAAGTTGAACGAGGCCGGTCTGGATCATCTGCAGATCTCGATCGACAACGTGATGCCGGACGAGACTTCCAAGAAGAGCCTGAAGGTACTGGACCAGAAGCTGGTGATGCTGGGCCGGTACGCCGACTTCAGCGTCAACATCAACTCCGTCCTGGGAAGCCCGGTTCGCAAGCCGGAGGACGCATTGACCGTGGCGAAGCGCGCTAAGGCGCTCGGCTTCACCAGCACGGTTGGGATTCTTCACGACCATTCCGGCCAGTTTCTGCCGCTGAGTGAGGATCAGCAACACATTTACCTGGAAATTCTGGACCTCGAGAAGCGATCGTACTCACGGTTCTTCAGCAGTTTCCAACGCCAAATCGCCCACGGCCAGACGCGCCAGTGGCGATGCCGTGCCGGAAGCCGGTATCTCTACATCTGCGAAGACGGTCTGGTCCATTACTGCTCGCAACAGCGTGGCTTCCCTGGAGTGCCGCTCGAAAACTACGGCCCCGAGCAATTGCGGCACGAATATCTCACCCAGAAATCCTGCGCTCCGCGCTGCACCGTCTCCTGCGTACAGGTCATCGGATTGTTCGATAATTGGCGAGGTCAGCAAACCCGCCAGGCCTTCTCCAGCTCACGCGAAGACCTCGTGCAGGTCGCAACCTCAGCCAGTGATCGGAATTAGCTATCTCCCTTGCCGCCCACGCCAAGCAAAAATGGTGGTCGTGGCCGCCCAGCTCCTGGCCGCTGTTCCAGACCCTGTCCATTTTTACCAGCAACTGCGGAACCGGCCTCTCCAAATTGGCGTTTCCGGCGCCAGCAAAATTTATGGCGCTCACGCCCCTCGCAGGCGCGCCCGCCCCAGCGCATGTCGTGGGTCTGGGTCTGCCTTCGCCACCGCCATGGACAGGCTCAATCACCGGCTCGCTTCCCAAGCCAATCATCCGCTGGCGAGTGAGCCCAAGGTCTGCCACCGGACGGTCTGTGTTTCGGTCTTGACAAAGAATATTATTTTCTGTATTATTTCGAACATTCCCCCCAGACAACTCGTTTTAAGGATAAGGGCAGCAACACCGCTCTCGGGAATCTTTGTGGTTCGGAGGTCGAATGCGAAAGCTGATTATGGTGCTGGGCCTGGTGGCCCTGGTCGCCTGCACAGCGCCATCGGAGGCGGGGCAGCCGTCTTGTCTTCCCTTCAGTGGGATAAGCAGAGCCAAGCGGCGGCAGACCCAACGAGGCCTTGCCAGTTGGTATGGCATGGAATGCCAAGGTAACTCCACCGCAAGCGGTGAGTCCTACAACATGAACGGGCTCACGGCCGCCCATCCTACCCTTCCTCTCGGAACCAAGGTTCGGGTCACGAACCTTCGCAACAAACGATCTATCATACTGAGGATTAACGACAGAGGTCCTTACTTTGGGGGACGCCTCCTCGACGTCTCCAAGGCTGCTGCTATCCGGCTCGGGTTTCTTTCTTATGGGAAGGCGCGTGTAACCATTGACGTGGTTTCGATGCCTAAGGGCACGCCCGAACGACCGACCTGTCCGGGCGCAGTCGTACACTTACGTTGAATGAGCGAGTCGGCTTAGCCATTCCGTTCACGTTATGAAAGCCTGGGAGTCGGCCCGGAGAAGCAGCGCACCGTTGAGGAGTTTTGGGCGAACTGTGGTTATCACGGCGAGCACGCGACGCGCTTGCTGAACGGTCCGCCGCCCCGACCTCATAGCGCGGGTGTGCTTGCGCACTGCCACCTCATGCCCATGCACTCGACCCGGAGCGGGAGCGCCAAAATGTTGATTATTGGCTTTGATTCCGCGCAAAGCCAAAAACCATCGTCTATCTCGTTTGTTTTCTATTGGTTATACTGATTTGCTTGAAGTATGAGGTATCTCGATCAGAATCAATGGCTTAGCGGAACTCGGTGGCTTTGTTCGTGGATTCATGTTGCTCTTGACTTTTGATTTTATCTTGTTTTCAACGGATTGCAGACCGTCAACCTGTGGAAATCTTTAAAAAAAGAATTCTTTTTTTGTACCCGATGCGCTCGCACCCGCATTTTTACTGGGTTTCTGCCCTTTTTACAATGGGTTCGTTCGTAACGGGCAAAATCAGTTCTCTTGTTT
>JBOGKI010000055.1:0-13308 GCA_050745605.1 Terriglobia bacterium
CTCTATGAGCGTCGAATTGATTGAAAACACGAGAGCGGCGGTCATAGACCGCCGCTACAGCCAAATTTGCTCACACCCCCTGAGGCATCGACAGGCTTCCGATTCGGGAGGCTGGTCGAGGAGTAAATTCCATGCTCCTCGGACCAATGACCTGGCATGATGAGGGATGGTGTTTCCTCGGATTGTCCCGTTCGCTGCCGTGGGTTAGAATGGAACCACTGAACTTCAATTTTCACATTTTGGCGAGCGGCACTTCGGAAGACTCGGGAAGGAAGGATTTAATGAAGCGCAGATTTTGGATGGCACTTGCCGTAACCGTGATGGCTAGCGGAGCGGTGTGGGTGGTCAGGGCTGCCACGCTCTACGACGAAAGCGCTGACGCCCACCAACTGATCGCCGCGGCTCTGACTCAGGTCGCGCATTCACGCAAGAATATTGTTTTGGATTTTGGAGCGAATTGGTGCTGGGATTGCCACGTCCTGGAATCCAAGATGGAAAAACCCGGCTTGGCGCCGCTGGTCGAACGCAACTTCGTGGTGGTTAAAATCAACGTGGGAAAGTTCGATAAGAATCTGGATCTCGCCCGGAAATACCACGTGCCGCTGAAGTACGGGATCCCGGCGCTTGCGGTGCTCGACTCGCGCGGACGGCTGCTCTACGCCCAGGATCACGGCCAGTTTGAAGATGCGCGGCACATGAGGTCTCCGGCCTTTAAGGAATTTTTTGAGAAGTGGAAACCTCGTCACTGACTCGAGAGCCGCGACGCCCCACCCGGCCCGTCCGGCGCCGTGCAATGCCTTTCCGAAGCTTGACCCGTCGTTGGCCGCAGAGTAGACTTTGAGCATAGTGCGCCTGTAGCTCAGATGGATAGAGCGGTTGCCTCCGGAGCAACAGGTCGGGGGTTCGAATCCCTCCAGGCGTACCATTCGTTATTTTTTGCTCGCGCAAAGATCAGATCGAACGGCTTCTTATAAGAAGGATAGATATTTACAGCATCCACAGCGCAGTTCGAGAGCACCATTCTGAGCAATTTAGCTTTTTCAGGGGCAGGTTGGCTAACGTACAGAAAATGCGCCTTATTCGCGAGTTCGAAAATCCTGACGGCATCAATGATTCTGTCTGGGTTTGCGTCCGCAAGCCCCTGAATCGCGAGCGATATTTGCTGTTCTTCGGCGAGCCACTCCGCTGATTTCCGCGTCCAGAATTCCTCGCTGATTTTCCCGTCTAGCTTGTCCAGGTACGCTTGATCGAGGCGGTAACGCACCGCACTCAATCTCTGCCTCAATCGTTCGCCCTGCTGCTTCCTAATCGCTTCGTCGCGGCCTTTGTCGGTGAGCAAGGACTTTTCGAGCTGCGTCAGAACGTCATCAGGAATGTGAATGTCCTTGAGGACGCTTCCGAGCCGGGATGCAAGTTCTTCTTCACGAAAGTAAGGCAACTCGCACTTTCCCCGAAAGCCTGTGCAGCGGTAGTAGGTGTAACGGTTTTTCTGAATTTTCGCCGTCACCATGCAATCGTCGTAAGCGCAGCGGAGCAGCCCAGAAAAGGCAAAGTCGTGCTTCCGGTACTTGGGTTTGTTGTGTCCGCGAAAGACGGCTTGCACCTGCTCGAACAGTTCGGCGTTGACAAGGGGCGTCTGCGTCCCACTGTAGAGCTTGTCTTCCCAGATGAACTGCCCCTTGTAGAAGGGATTTTTTAGCAGGCGTTCGAGATAACCTTTAGCGATCTTTACACCAAACTCCGTTTTCAAAATCCTCCGCACACCATTGAGCGAGTGCTGGCCCGAGGCGTAAAGAGCGAACATGCGCTGCGCGATCGGCGCGCGCTCAGGGTCAATCTCGATCGTATGTTCGAGCTTGTTGTTGCGATAGCCTAAGGGCGGTCGGCTCGGGTAGATGCCTTGCTCGGCCTTCTCGCGCATTCCTTTGCGAACTTCTTCCCGCAAGTTCTCGATGTAATTCCGGGCAATGACAACCTGAATGCCGTGCACCAGCTTGGCTTGAGACTTTGAGTCCTTGCCGATGATCTGGCCTTCTTTGGGCAGGTGGATTTCAATCTCCAAATCTTCCAGCGTTACGCAGTCGCGGAAGTTGCGATAGAGCCTATCCGTCTTTTCGACGATGGCGACACGGCAGGCCGCATTCTCGCGAAAGAAACGGACCATCTCTCCGAATTGCCTGCGGCCCGTGATCTTGGCCGTCTCCACGTCAACGAACTCGCGCGCGATCTCGAACTCATGCGTCCGGGCATACTCCCGCAACAGTTTCAACTGCGCAGGAATGGAATAGCCCTCGCGTTCCTGGTCTTTGCTGGAAACCCGCGCATAGATGACAGCCTGTTTCACTTGTCACTCCTTCGTAGTCATTTCGCACACCATGCGCTCATTTGATTTTGCTGTCAACGACGGGCACGCATTCCTCAAGGGAATCCGGTGCTGTCTCCTGGCTTCTGTGGTCCCATTCATCGAGAAGCAGGAACATCCCGCGAAGTGACGACAGGGCAGTGTCATCGAGAGTCTTTCCTCCTGTGGCCGCGTCAGCGGCATCGTCCAGGGGAAGGTCGAACGTTGTCGCCTGGCCGGACGTCACCCAAGGCGGTGGCGCTTCGTCATGCGGGTTTCTTAACTCCTCCCTCAACATCTCCACAGGGAACGAATTGACTATCAGGCGCAAGCCGAGCCATCGTGACGAGGCCGATCTCTTGCGCGCACCGGATTGGGTATGAACCGATTGCATGGTTTTTGCGAGACTCTCCTAGAAATGCTCTTGGTGACTCCGGTACGCGGCCAAACCATGTCACGCGCTGCGCGTGACTGGGGCGGGAGCGACCCCACGGAACCCGTGACGCCCCAGGCGTCAAAGGGTGGGGTCGCTCCCGCCCCATCTGAATCTTGCCGCGTGCTTCCGGTGCTCTCTTCGCGGTGCATTCCACCTGTTTCTTACAGGTTCGCGTCACCGCCAAGGTGAAGCGAATCAAAACAATGGGTGAAGTGCCGGGGTGAAGTCCACTTCACCCGTCCGAGCTGAAGTGAACGCCTGGTGCTCCTGAAGTCTGGTACTGAAGTGGACTTCAGTTCATTCCCGTTCCGCATGGAGAACGGGCGGATTCGAGCGAGAGTCAAGCCGGCGGGAATCATCGAAATTGCCTCTCACTAATACAGAGGGGTTTTTTGGGGAAAATCTGTCCAACTATTTTCAATCTTTGCGAATAAAAGCACCCCGGGAAAGGAGACCTCGAAGAGCTGCCAGGAGCTTTGCATGGGATACCGGACAATCAAAAGCACTTGTCCGATAACCGCGTTGTCCCATCAATCAGGCATGCGGTTGGCTTTGGTTGCCGTTTTGAATGGCTTTGAGATAAACTCAGCGACATGTTTGGCTGAACGGTTTGCGCCAACTTGCGATCGAGGGCGCGATTCGCCCGAATGCACAGAACGCAGAGAGGTGAAATCCGTCATGAGGAAACCCTTTAGCTCGTTTGCAACTCTGGCCCTGATGATTTGCCTTTTCGGAGCCTCGGTTCTTGCGGCGCCGAATGAAGCGGAGGACGTGCGAAAGGTTGTCGCCGGTTTCGCAACAGCTTGGAATCGCCACGACATGGACGCGTTCGGCAAGCTTTTTGCTGCCGACGCCGACTTCGTCACTGTGGCAGGATTCCGGATGAAGGGACAACAACAGATTCAGATGGACCATGCGTGGATGCACGGCACCATCCCTGAGAGTAGCATCGCTGGGGCGAACCCTGCGCACTACGGGATGTTCAGGTACACCACGATGAAGTTCCTGCACATCGACGTCCGCTTCTTGCGAAAAGACGTAGCGGTAGCCCACGTAAACTGGGAACTGCTCGGGGACGCCCGAGCGCCGAACCCGCGGCACGGCGTGCTCCTGTTCGTGCTTGCTCGGCAAGACGGCGGATGGCAGATCGCTGCCGCTCAAAACACCGAAATTAACCGCACGGTGAAATAAGTTCCGGGCCACCGCCGGGACATAGCGTTACCTGGCGTGTGAACGTCAGTGGCATGGGCTGAGCATTCGAGCGCTTGTCCCTTTGTCGGCTTGCTTGCTGAGGCAGTACCGTTCCAGGTCAGCTCCAGCGAACACGGGACCCGAGAAATACCTCTTCACACCGGATACAAACGCCGCTGCTCCCACGCCTTCCGGCGCCAAATGGTATAGCACCACAGACTTGACTTGCGCCTTCGATGCAAGCTCACCGACTTCTTCCCTGTCCATGCCCTCGATCTTCATATGCGCCATCATCGAGTTCAAACGTTGCGGCGGCCAGTGATTCCTTGCGGCCATCGCATGCACGAACTTACTCATCGCATTAAAGTCAGAAACCTGCGATACAAGGCCATCAGCTCCTTTGGCGAGTTCTTTCACTGCATCGCTTGGCCCTGTGTCGCCTGTAAAGACGATTACGCCGTGTGGCGTTTCGAACCTGTACGAATACGATTTCATCTGAGACCGGAAGTGTTCCGGTATCAGTGCATAATGAGAGTTTTCAGCGGCAATGACCCGAATCTTGTCGTCTTGATATACCAAACCGTCGTGCTGAAGATCGTGCGCCCGAAAAAGGCTGGTGAGTTTGGTATCGCCGAGCCCCTCCGCCGCAAAAACGCCGAACGGGATGCTGATGTAACTGAATGCGGCCTTAACGAATTCTTCCGTTTGCGGCGGGCCATAGATGTTGATGTTGTGCGCGGCGCCAGCCAAATCCATGTTGAAGAAATCGTTGGCCATCACGCTGGCGAGACCGAGATCATGATCGGGATGATGATGCGTGATGAAGATCGTTCCTATTGTTTCGGAGCGGATGCCTGCGCGCACCAATCGTCGTATCGTTCCAATTCCGCAGTCGATCAGATACGAACGACCATCGACGATGAGCAGGCTGGACGGCTCCGACCGGTCTTTGCGCAAAGGTGGTCCACCGGCTGTCCCCAGGAGAAGAATTTGGACACCTCTCTGTGTTTCAGCCGATGGGCGGCTTTGAGCTATCGATGGCCCCGGGACTCTGGTCAGAACCAAAACGACCGGGGCAGTGAGCAGCAAAATGTTGCGCAAGCCCACGCGCAACCTCTTCGAGGGAAAACTCATGAGGCATGTGGCAGTCGCGGTGAGCTTCTGAGTGAGGTTTGCGTGCAGGGGCATCATGGGGTTCCTCCTGTGTTCCTGGTTTGGGAGCGAACGCGACGTGGCTGGGTTTTTGTGCGGGGTTCACTGAGATTCTACACCTTTGCATCGCGATCGCAGCCAATGCAGCTTGCACTAGGGAACGTCGCTCCACCTCTTTCCCTCTAGGGGCACTCGACGAACGTTTTCGACGACCACCAAACGGCGTGAATAATACAGCGGCCACACAGGTCGGCGGGTGGCCCACATAAGAAAACTCGAGAGTGCCCCATGTAACACGAAGTGCTCCGTGGGCGTAAAAAGTAATTTTCAAATGCAGTCGGACTTTATTGACAAATTTAGAAAGCTTTTGACCTGACCCCAATTTCCGCACAGTAGATCATACGATATTCAGAGCCGATGTTGGTTTTGCTTTTGCGGCTGAGGACGGCGGCGCTGTGCCGTCCGCTCCTAAGATGGGACTTCAGGGCCAAAATCAAAGGCGCAAGCAAAATGCGTCAGAAATCAAGCCCAGCGATAGAATGAAAGTTCGGAAATCGTCCCCTAGGGCGTACCACATTTCCAATCACTTGCAGGTTGGGTCAAGCGCGCGGGCGTCGAGCTAGGGTGCATGAGCTTCTTTGAGTACGACTATCCCTTGCACTGCGTCTCGGCCGATTTCGACGGATTCTTCGTTGGGGTCTGCAGAGATCACGACGTACGATTTGCCAGTTATCGTAAATAGATCACTTATGACGAGAGAGCAGAAGTTTTCTGAGGCGTTAAGAGATGTTTTCGTCGGCGCGAAGGTGGAGGGCGAATCCGGCTACATCAACCTGATGCGCATCAAGTCCCGGTACTACGAGCAGGGGGTTTTCCCTAGGCTCCAGCAGGACATCAACGATACGCTCAAGCCGTTCCCGGCTTTCCGCGAAGAATTGTTTGAGAAGCTGTACGACTTCTTCCATCGCTATTTCAGCGAAAGCGGTTCGATCTACTTCCGCTACACCCCCCTTCATCAGAACGTCTACGAGAAAGTTTATACGGACGACAAGGACGTGATGCTGTTCTGGAAGACCCACATGCTCTACTACGTGAAGACCGACCGGCTTTTCAAGAGCATGGAGGCGGAGGTGGACGGCCAGAAGTTCTTTTTTGACGTGTCCTCCCTGGAACACAAGAAGGCCAACGAAAAGCGCGACATCGTCTATACCTTCAAGGAGAAGCGTAAGGATACGCTGGCGTTCAGCGTAGACTATTCGGAAAAGGGCAAGCGAACCAAGACCGACGACATCCTGAAGGCGCTGCGCAAGAGCGGAGAGAACGTCAACGAAGACGTGCTGGAACGCGCCTTGCGCGTCTTCGAGAAGCAGAGCGAGGTTGACTGTTTTATTAACAAGGACGCCAAAGCGTTTCTGGAGGAGCAATTCAACTTGTGGCTCTACCAGTGCGTGTTCTCCGGGGCTAGCGAGTGGACTGAGGCCCGCATCAAGCAACTGCAATCCCTCAAAGACATCGCCTTCAAGATCATCGCCTTCATCAGCCAGTTTGAGAACGAGCTAGTGAAAATCTGGAACAAGCCCAAATTCGTCCTCAATTCCAATTACGTCATCACGCTGGATCGCATCGCTGAGAAGGAAGGCGGCCTGGCGCTGGTGGAAAAGCTACTAGCGCACAAGAACGTCGCTGCGCAGGTGGACGAGTGGAAAGAGTTGGGCATGGTGGACGATTCGTTCAAGAAATCCGCCGTCTTGGAAAAGGATCTCAAGGGCAAGCACCTTGCCACGCTTTACCAATTTCTGCCCATCGACACCAAGCCCTTCAAAGATATGGAACTGGACATCCTCGGGCTTTTTGACGACCTCGACCAAGAGTTGGATGGCTGGCTCATCAAAAGCGAAAACTATCAGGCACTTAGGACTATCTTGCCCAAATTCCGCGAGGAGGTAAAATGCACTTACATCGATCCGCCGTATAACACCGGCAGCGATGAGTTTATCTACCGGGACCGATTTCAGCACTCCACTTGGCTTTCGATGATGAAAGACCGACTCAATTTAGGCGAGGACTGCCCGACGCAGGACGGCACGATATGCATCAGCATAGATGATATCGAATTGCCGAGCCTGACATCGCTTCTTCGGCATATCTTTGGGGAGGAACAGCACCTTGCAACATTGGTGTGGGACAGGAATAGGAAAAATGATGCAAAGTTCTTTTCTGTTGGGCATGAATACATGATCGTATTCGCCCGAGATAAAGCGTTCCTGAAAGCTAAGGGAGTTGAGTTTCGGGAGACAAAATTCGGCATCGAAGAAGCCCGAAAAGGGGACCGGGAGGATTCCAAGCGCCAGCAAATTTACTCCATCCTGTCGCGTAACGGGTTCCTGTTCAACTTTTCCGCTACGTTCACTGACGAGCGCGACCTGGCGACAACGGTTTACAACTTCAACTTGTCCGAATTCATCAAGGCGGGATACGGCAAGCATCTCGCCATTTTGCAGCCTGAGCTCAAGGCGTTCCGGGGCGAGGAGGACTACAGCAACGAGGAGAAGCAAAAGATCGTGCTGAAGTCGCTGCTGATGCTGGCCTATGCGCAGAAGTTTTCCCAAAGGGTGCGCAAGGTCCGGGCCGACCTTTACCACAAACCGCTCTTGCTGACGCTCGTTAATTCGGTAAACACGGAGGAAGCCGACCTGCAACTCTTCTTCCGTGAGCTGGAGCGGATCGGAAAAGGCAAGGTGCAGAAGGCCGTTTGGGAGTCGGCAAAGGCAGAACTGCGGGAAAAAGTAAAGGAACGGCCAGCCTTGATGTTTGAGGACGACCGGCGCGTTGAGCTTGACGAAGACGTTTTTGATGAACTGACGCAGAAATATTTGCTGCAAAGTGTCTTTAACGCAAAGAGTCCGGGTGAAATCGAAATCCTGATTCGACCTTCCAACAAAAAGGAACTTGCTCTCAAGCTGCGAACCAGCGACCGGCCATTTGCGCTCATCAAGATTGGCGACATTTCTGGGTGGCTGAATGACAAGCTGGCAGGATACGAGGTCGCCGAGGGCTTCGAAGATGAAGGGTACTTTGAGGGGCTGAACGCCGACGATTCGGACATGAACACCCTGATGGGATCGCGCAGCTTTTATGAGGGGTGGGATTCTAATCGGCCCAACGTGATCAACTTCATCAACATCGGCGTGGGTGCGGATGCGCGGAAGTTCATCCTTCAGGCCGTAGGCAGGGGTGTGCGCATCGAGCCGGAGAAGAGCAAGCGGAAACGCCTGCTCCCCCTCCACAATGCAAATGAGGTGGACGTCGGCCGGTTTGAGAAAGTGAAAAAGAACGTCGAGGCGCTTGAGACGCTGGTGATTTTCGGGACGAACCGGAAGGCCCTTCAGACGGTGATGGAACACCTGGGCGAGGTCAGCGGGAAGCGGGATTTCAAGCAGTTGTCGCTGTTTCTGAACGACGCGGCCCAGGAGCACGAGTTGCTGATCCCCGTGTACAAGCCGGCGGGAAAGCCGATGGTCGAACGCAAGGACCCGCCGAGGTTCGAGGTCGAAGCCAGCGAACGGAAACTACTCAAAGAGTACGTGGAGTATGTTGGTGACGACCGCGTCCTGATGGCCCTCCACGATGCCGAGCCGAAGAAGATCGGGCTTCTCCACCATACCCTGGCGGATGCCGACCGGTTCCACAAGGATTCAGACAGGGCTTACAGGAACATCGACTTGATGGTTGGGCGCCTCTTCGACTACTTTGACCTCGTCCCGAAGGATTTCGACGGACTTAAGAAACTCGAAGAGGAAATCAACCACTTCAAGCACATTATGGTGGCGTTAAGCGACTTCCGCGACTTCACCGAACTGAGTGAGAAAATAGAAGCAGTGGCGAGATACACGGACCCGGCAGCCTTCGAGATGGAGTTAAAGGATAGACTGAAGAAGGAGAAGATCACGCTGGACCAATACACTGAAGAAATCAAGAGTATCTCGGGGAGGAAGGAAGAGGATGTTTTCAGGCATCAGGGCAACCGGCTGAAGATTATCCGCGTAGCCAACCACTACCACTTGCCGCTGCTACTTTCGGGAGAGAAAGAGCGGATCGACTACATCAAGCACATCATCCAGACGGAGAGCGAAGTCGAATTCATCGGGCAGCTTGAAAAATATCTGGGCAAAGCCAATAACAGGTTTCGCGATTTCGACTGGTGGATGTTCAGCAAGCTGGATGAAAGCCTCGACGACGTGTACGTCCCCTATTACGATGGCGCGTCGAACAAGGTGAGGCAGTTTAAGCCCGACTTCATCTTTTGGCTAAACAAAGGCTCCGATTACTTTGTCGTGTTTATCGACCCGAAGGGCACCGTGCATGCGGATTACCAGGGCAAGATTGATGGCTATAAGGAGCTTTTCGAGGAGAAGGACGGGGCGCAGAAAACGTTTCCGCATGGCGGTAAATCTGTGAAGCTTTTTGCCTTCTTGCATACCGGCGACACCGACAAATTGTCAAACGGACATAAGAAATACTGGTTCGACGACATCGACAAGGCGTTGACCGTTATCGCGAGGCGGTAGGTTCACGCCGAGATCGACCACCTCGTCTATGCCCTGTACGGCCTGACAAAGGAAGAAATTGCCATCAGACTGGTTGATGCCGCTCGGAAGAGCGCACTCGGAGGTTACCTCGTCAAACATTCTCAGGTAGAATCCAGGTTACAGAGCATTCTAGAACAATGACCACACGAAAAGCCGTGCCTTGGACCATCCGGCCTATCGCGGGGCTTCCCATTTTACATATTCTTCACGAGCCTCAAGCAACCGCCGCCAGGGAATCCGTGCTGCCTCTCTTTCCGCCATCCGGCGCGCGAATTCTGCGACTCGCTTTTGCAGCTTGCCGGGTCGCCGCACGCGCTTTTGTTTGCCTGGACTCAATGTCATGAAACATCGCCTCGTTTCAAAGGTGGCATCAGAGGATCACATAACCCAGCCTGCAGTGCAATGTGAGAGTCAGCGCCCCGCAGCGGACACCATTGCGCTTCTTCAGTAGTGAAAAAGACCCTGTCAGCAGGATACCGACAATGGCTATGCGTTGACGTGCGAGCCGGTGGCCAGACGCGGGCCAGATCTGACGGGTAGGTTAGCCCAACGGATAAGGACTCGTTGAGAAATAACATTACCACCTGGTGCTCGATGTGGAGAGATTTCATAGTTCCAATCCCCGTGGAACTTGGCGCGACGCAGGGCGATCTGGGACATCTCCGCATCGGTCACCTTGACGCCGGCCGCCTATCGCTTAAACCCGTTGGAAGGATTGGCCGCCCTTCGGAGAGTACTTGGTCAGGACGCCGTCCAAATGCCGGGCTGCCGCCGGGGTGTGCACCGAGCCGTCGATCAGAATTTCTTTAGCGGTAACCCTGCGCCCATAGAGCGCCCGGTTATCATCCTCATCCTGCTTGATTACGGCGCCGTTGAGCGATGCGCCCGCAAACAATCCCCGGGATCGCGAGTAGCTGAGGATCTCAGCGTGGAGCTGAACATCCGTCGAACCGCCCGCGGCGCGGCCCACGGGCCCGGCCGCCGCCGAAATGCCCGCGCCCAGCTTGACGCTGTCCTGGACCAGTTTTTTTGCGCCTTCGGGGTTCATCACGATGAAGACCACATCCGTCGCCTTACCGCCGATCTGGAATCCGAAGCTGCCTCCACCCAGCGTAAAGAGGGAGGGTGCGCCCCATGAGCCGTTGCCCCCCTTACGGCAGACCAGCACACCGCGTCCATAGCTTCCCCCCACGGCGAATGCAAACTTAATTTCAGAAGGTACGACGCCGACACACACTGCTTGTTCCAGCAGGTCTCCAGGAATGCTCTTGTCGGGCGTTTGCATAATCTCGTTGAGAACGTTGGTCGCCTTGTGCAATTGCTCATCAACGTTGCTGACGTCTGAGGCGAGGGCGGTCGTACAGAACGCCAAAAAAACGAAACCCAGGGCAAGCTTGCTCATTTTAGGGTACATACGCGTTAAGCTCCTTTTGAGACCGGGAAGTTCCTGACCTCGCCGGGCTCTCTTCTTTTCCATTATGCCAAAAAACTGCACATCGTTACGCTCTTTTGACGCGGCAACCCAGCCATCGGTCGCATTTTTTGCGAAGCGGAAGGAGCGCATATGCTTTATGGGGCCGAATTGGCTGCGCGTGGAATACTTTCAGAGAGGACATACCGCAGCATTGAGGGACGGGTTGCGGTGGATTAGAAGTGGCCTACCCGCCCCTCATAAATTACGGGGATGACCTGAAGAGCGGCTCTATGCCTCGACGATCTCGTTCCTCACGGCGTAGTGAACCAAGTCTGAGATTGAATGCAGGTCGAGCTTGCGCATAAGATTCGCCCGATGAGTCTCAGCAGTCTTGACGGTTATTCCTTGAATCACGGCGACGTCCTTGTTGGTTTTGCCTTCCGCCAGGAGTTGGATGACTTGGCGTTCCCTCGAAGTCATCGACTCTGAAGGCTGGGGATCACGGCTGGCGGCGCCCTGGAGGTAGCCTCGCAACACTATTCTTGCGACTTTTGAAGTGAAAAAAGGCCGGCGTTGATGCAGGGACTCGATCGCAATCAACAAGTCCCGGGCCGCGTCCGACTTCAGCAAGTAACCTCGGGCGCCCGCATTCAACAATTCCGAGATCATTTGTTCAGACTCGTAGATGGTTAAAACCAGGACTTCGGTCTCCGGAACTTCCTTCATTATTTGCCGTGTCGCCTCGATACCGTTCAGCCCAGGCATGCTCACGTCCAGGACCACCACGTCCGGTTTCAAACTTTGAGTCCTTTCCACAGCCTCCTCGCCGTTGGCAGCCTCTGCGCAAATTTCGAAGCCCGGCTCCGTCTTGATCAGCTCTCGCAGTCCGCGCCGGACATACTCATGGTCGTCCGCGACTAATATTCGAACGACGGTATCACCAGGCCGGGGGGAAGCCGCCGATTCTCCTGCGGATTTCGGTACTGTCCGAGAAGTGGGGGGTTGCAAATTGTCGTTCCGCCAACGCAATAGCATAAATAACCTCCTTCCGGGGCGACCAGTTGCCCGCCGAAGCAGGGCCTCGATACGTCACGCGAAAGAGGCAATCCTAGGGCCAAAGGCTCGATATGCTCGGCATCCTGCTACTTTGCAAATGGTTAGAGGCTCGCCGGGGCCTTAAATGCGAGGAGGCTGGACTGCTGCTGGCGGGAAAAATTTACACGTTCCGACGGAACCTCCCGCCAGGCAGCCGCCCTACAGGATATTTCCGTTGGGCTTACGCAATCCCCCGGATTGTGGGACGACCAGATACTTAGCTAGGCTCGATTCGACGTTAGATCATTGGTTAGCTGGGAGGACGACCGCTGGGTAGACCCGTATGCTGGCATTGATATTTGGAATTCGTGGAGAGATGGTTTATTCTGATACGCATTGCTGCGGTTTCCGGACCAACCTCCGCTACCGCCCGGTATGACCGGAGACAAGTGCTGATGGAGTCTCTAAGCGTCTTAGTCGTCGATGACCATGAAATTGTGAGGAAGGGTGTGCGCTCACTGATCGAGACTCGCGCCGAATGGCGCGTCTGCGCCGAGGCGGTTAATGGCCGCGATGCTGTCGCCAAGACCGGCGCGCTCCACCCGGATGTTGTTGTCCTGGATATTGCCATGCCGGAGTTAAACGGACTCGAGGCCATTCATGAGATCCTGAAAGTAGCTCCCAGGACTGAGATACTGGTCCTGACGATGTATGAATCGGAGCAGATGAAGGAGGAGGCGCTTCAGGCGGGGGCGCGAGGCTATCTGCTGAAGTCTGAAGCCCCCCGTAACCTCCTGGCCGCCGTGGAAGCACTGAGCCAACACCGGCCGTTTTTGGCGGCCCGAATCTCGGCGGCAACTCCGGTCGCCGGGAACAAACACGAAGCCAAGGGTGCGCTTTCACCCGGCCTATTGACCCCGCGAGAGCGGGAAATCGTCCAAATGTTGGCTGAGGGCAAGAGTACCAAAGAAGTGGCATCCGCTCTCGGTATTGCCGCGAAAACAGCGGAGACCCACCGGGCGAACATCATGCGGAAACTTGAGCTTCATTCAACGAGCGAGCTCGTGCGTTACGCCATCCGTAATAACATCGTGGTACCGTAGGCGGGCGGATTCCAAGAGCGCGGAGCTCCTGTTTCACGGGATGGACC
>JBOGKI010000056.1:0-13226 GCA_050745605.1 Terriglobia bacterium
ATATTAAGATCGTGCAGCCGATTTCCCGACATGCGAGGGTATTCACGGGTGAGTTCCCGAACCACTTCCTCATGGCGATCCGTTTCAACCAGGATTCCAAAGGACGGCGAGGACCCGAGGCTCTCAATGAAACTCCAGGCCTCGGCGAATGTCAGTGGGTGCGCAAAGACCGAGCGATGTGTGGCAACCCTCATGAATTCGTAAATTACCGACCAGGTGGCGTGCCAGTGCTCGGTGGCCCCTCCCCACTCTGCCAAGAGCCGCTCCGCCCGCTCGTGCTCCGACGCTTCCCGAATGGCAGCGGGGATCAACAGATTTGTATCGACGAGGAACACTTTCAGCCCTTCTTCCTGGGCCGCCCGTACAACCGTTCGTCACGTTCAGCCTCCAGGACCTCGTACAATGTCTCGCGATTGGCGATGTCAATCAGGGGCGGACCCGCGCTAAAAGTGGGAAAGGTAAACGGGCGCTTGGGTTTGCGCGTTTCTCGCAGCCCCTGGCGCAGGTATTCGGTCACGAGCGACGACATCGTTTCACCGCGCTCGGCGGCACGGCGCTTTAGGTCACGGAAAACAGGGTCTGGAATAACCAAGGTAGTCTTCATATGGAAAACCATACTGCCTGTACGGAAAAATGTCAACCAACTTTGCTTAGGGCAGCCATCTCCTGTCGGGCCGCGAAGGTTGACCCGATGGTGGCGTTGCGAAACGAATGATTGCCGACTATCGATTTTCGATTGCTGAATGAGGATTTGCAATCGACCATCATCAATCGTGAATCGAAAATGGTCAATCGTCAGAGGCCAATGGCAAGTCGTCAACCGACAATCGACCATCGTCAATGGCAGGTCGGCAATCGTCAATCGAAAATCGTCAATTTGCCTGATGGTCAGGAGTAACCATGTCACCATTCATCCACGACCTACGCTTTGGGCTACGGATGCTGGCGAAGAATCCCGGCTTCACGGCCGTGGCAATCATCACGCTGGCGCTCGGTATTGGCGCCAATACGGCAATCTTCAGCATCGTCAATTCGGTTCTGTTGCGCCCGCTGCCTTATCCAGACTCCAACCGTCTGGTGGTGGTTGCGGAGAAATGGTCCGGGGGAGCAGATGCGCCATCGCCCCCTGATTTCCTCGACATCGAGGCTCAGAACCACGTGTTCGACCAGATGGCGGCTTACAAGGACCGGGGTTTCAGCCTGGCGGCAGGGGGAAACCCGGAGCATGTGCAGGGCACAGTGGCCACAACGAACACCTTTTCTCTCTTAGGCGTCAACCCCGTCATGGGAAGAGGATTCATTCCCAGTGACGGAGGTCATGCAGGAAACCGCGCCATGATTCTTGGCTACAACTTATGGCAAAAGAGCTTTGGGGGCCGGAAAGATGTCCTGGGAAAGAAACTAACTTTGGACGCCCAGCCCTTTACCGTTGTTGGAATCATGCCGCGTTGGTTTCAATTCCCAGAAGGCGCGGAACTGTGGGTTGCGCCGCGTTACCAGGTACCGGCTCACCCGTTGAGGCCGGAAGTGAATCCGGCAACGATGCGCGGGTCGCATTACTTTGATGTCATCGCCCGCCTTCGTCCTGGGGTCACATTAACCAACGCGCTTGCGGATCTCACGGTGGTCGATAAGAACATCGGGCGCCAGCATCCTGATTCCGACTTGAATTCTGATGAAGGTCCGAGCTTGGTGACTTTGCAAGAAGATGAAGTGGGCCAGGTGCGGCCTGCGCTTCTGGTGTTGCTCGGCGCCGTCGGATTGGTACTGCTGATCGCTTGCGCCAATGTTGCCAATCTGCTCCTGGCGCGCGGAACAGCCCGCCGCAAGGAGTTTGCGATTCGTCAGGCACTGGGCGCGAGCCGCGTTCGGGTGATCCGGCAATTGCTCACCGAGAGCGTCCTGTTGGCGTTGTTGGCGGGAGGCCTGGGAATCCTGCTGGCCTTCTGGGCGTTTGCTCCGCTTTCTTCTCTGGTGCCGGCGGAGCTTCGTGACTTTGCGCAGCTCAATCTTGATACCCGGTTACTCGAATTCACGGCGATCATTTCCATTGTTGCTGGATTCGTCTTTGGGCTGCTGCCTGCAATGGCGAATTCCCGCCGCGCGTTAAACAACAACTTGAAAGAAGGCGGCAGGTCTTCGGGCTCTGGTCACTACCGAACGCAGTCGATCTTGGTGGTGGCGGAAACGGCGTTGGCGCTGGTCCTTCTGGTTGGGGCTGGACTTCTATTGAGGAGCTTTCTTCGGTTGCTCTCGGTTCCGGAAGGATTCAACCCCAGCCACGTGCTCACCATGCGCATCGCTCTTCCAAATACCAGTTATCCGCTGGCAGCTCAAAGAGCCGGCTTCGTGAAGCGAATGCTCGAGAATATTCAGGCGCAGCCCGGGGTCGTCTCCACCTGCGTTACTACGCGCCTCCCTTTGAACAATGGATCAAGCGCTCGCGGCATTCAGATTGAAGGGCACAGCTACTCCGGGGACGCGCAGGACGAAAGCGTTGTTCCAAACTACTCAGTTGCCAGTCCCGGATTTTTCAAGACATTGCAAATTCCGCTGGTCGAAGGACGCGACTTCACCGCGCGTGACGATGCGCAGGCCCCCGGCGTCTTCATTATCAACCACACAATGGCCAGGGCTTTCTGGCCTGGACGAGATCCAGTAGGAAAGCGGATCAGCCTTAACGAAGGCGGGAAATGGAGCGAGGTTGTGGGCGTGGTGGGCGAGGTTCAGCAGCACCGGCTGGGAGAACTCCCGAAGCCCATGTTGTATGCGCCGTACGCGCAGGATCCCTGGCCCTTTATGGACATCGCTGTAAGAACGGCCGTTGATCCGGCCAGTATGACCACGGTTGTGGAGCGGGCCATTCAAAAGATCGACAAGCATCAGGCGGTTTACGACGTCCAAACCATGGGCGAAGTCGTTTCGAGATCGGTCGCGCCCCGGCGGTTTGATATGCTGCTACTTGCGTTGTTTGCCGTGCTGGCGCTGGGGCTTGCGGCGGTGGGGATTTTCGGTGTGATGTCATTCGTGGTGAGCCAGCGGACGCACGAAATTGGCATCAGGATGGCGCTCGGAGCGCGGGGCGAGGATGTTTTGCGTTTGGTGGTGAAGCAGGGACTGATCCTGACGCTGGCCGGGGTTGCGGTGGGGCTGATTGGTTCATTCGGACTGACTCGTTTCCTTGCTAGCTTGCTCTTCGAGGTTCAACCCAGCGATCCCGTCACGCTGGCCGCAGTATCCCTGATCTTGACGGGTGTTTCGCTCACCGCAAGCTATATCCCAGCACGCCGGGCCACGAAGGTTGACCCGGTGGTGGCGTTAAGAAACGAGTGACAAGTGGCGAGTGACAAGTGACGAGCAACAGAAGCACTCTGCGGCCAGCTATCAGTAAGCTGAATGCTGATGGCTTGTCGCGTGGCGCCTGACACCTGTTGCGCGGCAGCAAGACGATTTTTGCATTTACTGGAGGAACGAGACGTTCACAGTTTCCGGATCGGAAGCTCGGCGCCTTGAACTCAAATTTGCAATGATGACGGAGGAGAAAATCATGGAAAACAACGGACCATGCTTGATTCGCATGGAAGGCGTCACCAAGGTGTTTTTCACCGACGAAGTGGAGACGCATGCGCTTTCCGGCATTCATATGGAGATCCACAAGGGCGAATACGTCTCCATCGCCGGTCCTTCCGGTTGCGGGAAATCGACCTTGCTCTCGATCATGGGTTTGCTGGACTCGCCCACCGATGGCAAATACCTGCTGAATGCCACGGCCGTTGAGGACCTCAACCTCTCCGACCGGGCGCGCATCCGCAACCGCGAAGTGGGATTCATCTTTCAGAGTTTTAACCTGATTGGCGACCTGACCGTTTATGAGAACGTTGAACTGCCGCTCACCTACCGCGGCATGCCGGCTGCGGAGCGCAAGCAGCGCGTGCAGCAATCGCTGGAGCGCGTCGGTATGTCGCATCGCGTGAAGCATTATCCCTCGCAGCTTTCGGGCGGCCAACAGCAGCGCGTGGCGGTGGCGCGGGCGCTGGTGGGCGAGCCGGCGGTGTTGCTGGCGGATGAGCCTACCGGCAACCTCGATTCGAAAAACGGCGACGCGGTGATGGACCTGCTCCGGGAATTGCACCGCACCGGCTCGACCATCGTCATGGTGACGCACGACGCGCGCTTCGCGCGCTACGCCCAGCGCACCGTGAACCTGTTTGACGGGCGCATCGTCGATGAAGGTGAGGAACAATCCGAGATTGCGGGCTCGCAGGCTGCAACTCAATAGCCGATCGTGTGACGGCGCCGGGGTGGTTGGCGTTGCGAGTCCACCTGGTGCGGCGAGGCTTGGACACAGTGTGAAACGCCGCTCCGGGGCGGGAGGCATAACCGGATAGACTGGTAGAAGCGGGTGGAGCGTGCTGCAGGCAATCAGCGATCGAGCCTGGTTCAACGCGTCTTCCGCGGTGAAATGGAGCGATTCATGATTGAGTTGGTCAATATTGAGAAATCCTATCCGGCGGGGCCGAGCCGCTACTACGTGCTGCGGCGGATTAACCTGGAGATCCGGGATGGCGACTTCGTCACCATTATGGGCCCGTCGGGCGCGGGGAAATCCACGCTGCTGAGCATCCTCGGCATGTTGGACGGCGCCTGGTCCGGTGAGTACTACTTCCTGGACCACCCGATCCACAAACTGAATCCCAAGAAGCGGGCGGAGATCAACAAGAAATACATCGGCTTTGTCTTCCAGCAATATCACCTGCTGGACAACTTGACCGTGGCGGAGAACCTGGATATTCCGCTTTCCTACCGGGACATTCGCTCCTCCGCGCGGCAGGCGCAGGTTGCGGATACGCTCGACCGTTTCCACATTGTGGGCAAGAAGGACCTTTATCCCAGCCAGCTTTCCGGCGGACAGCAGCAGTTGGTGGCCGTGGCGCGCGCCGTGATTGCCAATCCCAGCCTGATTCTTGCCGACGAGCCCACCGGCAACCTGCACTCCGAACAGGGCAAAGAGATCATGGAGTTGTTCAAGAAGCTGAATGGAGAAGGGACAACCATCGTGCAAGTCACGCACAATGACGCTTGGGCGGCTTACGGACGCAAGATCGTGAAGATTGTGGATGGGTGGATTTCGTAAAAGACAGCACTCAGCAGTCAGCGGTCAGCTAGAGTTACAAAGCGCGATTGAGAGTGCCAGAAGGAAGATTTGTGAAGGATTTTAGAGATTTGAAAGTTTGGAGGAAGGCTCACGACTTGACCGTAGCCGTTTATTTGTTGACCCGGGGATTTCCAAAAGACGAGTTGTATGGTCTGACCAGCCAAATTCGGAGAGCTTCTGCCTCGATTGGGGCCAATATTGCGGAGGGCTGTGGCAGAACTGGCGACGGTGAATTGGGGCGCTTCTTGCAGATTGCCGCTGGCTCGGCCAGTGAGTTGGAGTATCACCTGCTCCTCAGCCGTGACCTCCAACTTATAACCCAAACGGATTATGAAAGGCTCGTAGCCAATGTCGTCGAAGTGAAGAGAATGCTTTATGCCCTGGTCAAGAAGCTGATAGCTGACCGCTGAGTGCTGATTGCTAAACCATGGATCGCGGCACCTCGACACGTTTCGGAACCAGTATGAAGAGCTCACAAACACCATCCCCACGCGTCCTCATCGCTGACGACCAGCCCGATGTGCTGGAAGCCCTTCACCTGCTCTTGAAGGGTGAGGGCTACAAGATGGCGGAGGCGTCCTCGCCTGCCGAAGTGCTGAAGGCGGTCGAGGCCCGCGACTTTGACGCCTTGCTGGTGGACCTCAACTATACGCGCGATACCACCTCTGGCCAGGAGGGTCTGGATCTGCTTGCCCGGCTTCAGGCGCTCGACAGCACCTTGCCGGTGGTGGTGATGACGGCGTGGGGAAGCGTGGAATTGGCGGTGGAGGCGATGCGGCGCGGGGCCCGGGACTTTATCCAGAAGCCGTGGGAAAATGCCCGGCTGCTCGCCATCCTGCGCACTCAGGTGGAGCTGAGCCACGCTCTGCGCCAAGGCCAGCGCCTGGAGGCGGAAAATCGCCTGCTGCGCTCGGGCGCCAATCCCGCCATGATTGCGAAGTCGCCGTCGATGCGGCCGGTTATGGACCTGATTGCGCGCGTCGGGCCGTCGGATGCGAACGTGCTCATCACCGGCGAGCACGGCTCGGGCAAGGAGGTGGTGGCGAACGCCCTTCACGTGCTTTCGCCGCGCTCGGCAAAAACCATGGTCACGGTGAATTCCGGCGGTCTTTCAGAAGGCGTGTTTGAAAGCGAGCTCTTCGGCCACGTCAAAGGCGCGTTCACCGATGCACGCTCCGACCGCGTGGGGCGGTTCGAGCTGGCCTCCGGTGGCACGCTTTTTCTGGACGAGATTGCCAACATTCCGCTGCCTCAACAGGCGAAGCTGCTGCGCGCCCTGGAGACGGGCGAGATGGAGCGGGTGGGCTCTTCCCGGACTTATCGCATGGATGTGCGCGTGATCTCCGCCACCAACGCCGACCTTCGCAATGATGTGGCGCTGGGCCGTTTCCGCGAGGATTTGCTCTTCCGGCTCAACACCGTGGAGATTCACCTGCCTCCGCTGCGCGAGCGCCCCGAGGACATCCTGGCGTTGGCCACCACCTTCCTCAGCCAGCATGCGCTGCGCTATCGCAAGAACCTCAGCGGCTTCGACTACTCGGCCACCAAGGCGCTCCAGGATTATCCCTGGCCAGGGAACATCCGCGAGCTGAACCACACGGTGGAGCGCGCCACCTTGATGGCGCAAGGACCGAGCGTTACGGCGCAAGACCTCGGCCTGCGTCCCCGCCGTGAGTCTCCCTCCCGGTTCGACGAGATGTCGCTGGAAGAAGCCGAGCGCTTTCTCGTCCAGAAGGCTCTGGCGCGATTCGCAGGCAACATCAGCCACGCGGCCAGCGCCCTTGGCCTCAGCCGCAGCGCGCTTTACCGCCGCCTGGAACGCTTCGGCATCAAGACCCCGTCCGCAGCGAACGGCGAGGAGTAAGATCGTCGCGTAGGGGCGCCCCTCGTGGGCGCCCTCAATGTGGCCCCCCGCGGGTGGCGCATACATTGCCTTTGATGTATGTCATTTAGGGCTTGCGGCCCGCGAAACCTCATGAAAATCATTCCGGCTCAAGTTAGAGGGACGGCTCATCATGTTAAGGTCTTTGATTTCAGCACGGCTTCATTCGCGACTACGTGTTTTTCGACCGAGCGCCACCTGCTGCACGATTTCCTACTTTGCTACTCTCCTGCCCTTGACTGCGACCGGACGTCTTGACGCAGCCCGCAGCCGTTTCTTCGGCATCTGCCACCCGAGCCGGCTCAGCGATGCCCGCACCATATAAGCCGAACGGGTCATCCCCGCTTTGCCAGCCAACTGATCGATGGCCTGCACCTGGCTTTGGCGCGCCGTGATATTGATCCGCACGGTTCTTTCCGCCGCTGGTTCAACGCTGACCAGAACTGCCACAGCGCCCTTCATGTCCGGATCGTTTTGCAAAACGTCCAGGCTTGACGGCTCCGGCGCCGTTTGACCGTCCTCAATCATTCCCGCGATATGCAGCGCCAGGGCTTCAGCAGCCATGCGGCGGGCTTCCTCCAGCGTTCTTCCTGCCGTCACGCATCCCGGAAAGTCCGGAAAACTGACCCCGAAGTCAGAATTGCAATCCTTATGCAGATAAGCGATGTAGTCCATGCTTTGGCTCCATGATCTCGACTGGGGTCACCTCAGTTTGATTCCGGCCTGTTTCTCGATGCTTCTCAGGGTTCCAATCGGTATATCCCTGCTTGGATGCGGTACAGTGACCCGGCCTCTTTTCGTGGCGTGCTTGAACTGTTTGTGGCTGCCTGATTCACTTCGTACCAGCCGTCTTTCTTCAGTTCCCGGACCACATCCCGGCTATTCATCACCCGCCCTGCATTCCTACAATACACACGTTTTACACATCCGTCAAATTCGCAAGCGGCACGAAATGTGTATGTCATTTAGCGCCTGCGGCCCGCCAAACTTCATGAAAATCACTCGGTGTCAGGTAGGGGCAGACATCATCCATATTAAGTCCTTTGATTTCAACGCGGCTCCATTCTCGGCTGCGTGTTTTCGACCGTGCGCACTACGCCCTTGACAATCGTATACTTATCGGGTATAATACTATGAGTAACTGATTAACGGGGATTCTTGTTATGAATCAATCAGCAATTGCCGTTCCCAGAGGCCGAATCGACGCCGCTGTTTCGCGCATGGGCCGGATTGAGCCGACAGGCCCCTCCACGAACAAAGCCACTGCGAAATCTGCAAAATCCCCAATAAAAATGCGGATAGGAGCGATGTTGAACAGCGCCCAGAAGGGCTTTGGGGCGAGCAAAGCCACCGAACTCATTGAAAACAGAGGATCGGGTTTTGGACTCGAGGAACGAACCCATTGTAAAATGGGCAGAGATCCAGTAAAAATGCGGGTGCGAGCGCATCGGGTACAAAAAAAGAATTCTTTTTTTAAAGATTTCCACAGGCTGACGGTCTGCAACACCTTGAAAACAGGACAAAATAAAAAATCAAGAGCAACAAGAATCCACAAACAAAGCCACCGAGTTCCGCTAAGCCATTGATTCAAATCGAGATAGCCGGCTTTTCAGCAAAACCATCCTAAGCAATAGAAAACAAACTAGATAGATGATGGTTTTTGGCTTTGCGCGGAAACAAAGCCAAAAAACACCATTTTGGCGGCTTTGCCCGTGGCGACCGGATAGCGCCGGTTTGGGCTCGTCAAAACTCTCGGGACTTTGGGTTGGGAGCATTCAGCAAGCCGCTCTGCCACCCGGCGGCCGAGCCTCCTCCGGCGCGGCGGGGAGCGCTGCTTCACCCGAGTAGCACAGCGGATGGCTTCGGGAAAGCCAGGCCGCCCGGGAAGGATTGCTGCAGGTTCCGTAGCGGCGCGGTCTGGAAAGCCGGAACCTGCCCTGAGCGAAGCGAAAGCAAAGCATGGCGCGAGGCTGGCCTGTAGGTGCATGGTAGGTTAGAGGTGTGTTGCGCAAATGCGGGAATTGCAGCGGAACATGTATGAACTGACGGGAACCTCCAGGGCACAGCGGATTACGCTAGCGGTGATGGTGGGGTTGTGGGTGGCGCTCGCGTGGTGGCTGCTGCTGGGCGGCGGGATCCAAATGGCGCGCGCCTGGTTCGGTTGGATTCGCGGGTCCGGCGACATCGCCCGGCGGATTTGTCTGGCTACGGCGTTTTCCATTTACTACATCCGGATCCTCTTCACCGAATTCGTCTTCCTCAAACGCGGCGTAAGTTGGAGTGAAGTGTTCTCGATCGCTCCGTGGGCGTTGTTCATTTTTTTGCTGCTGGGGATCGCCGGGGGGACGAACCGGGATGCCCTGGGCGCGGCTGGGGTCATGGGCGTGGTTCTATTTGTTGTGGGATCGTGGATGAACTCCCATGCAGAGTACGCGCGCCACGTTTGGAAGCAGCGAAGTGAAAATACCGGGAAGCTCTACACTCAGGAGCTATTCCGGTATTCGAGACATCCGAACTATCTGGGTGATCTCATCTCATTCTCAGGGCTGTGCCTGATCTCAGGAGAATGGCTCACGGCGGTGATCCCGGTGTTGATGGGGGCGGGTTTCGTGTTCGTAAACATCCCGGCGCTTGATTCTCACCTGCACGACCACTATGGCCCGGCCTTCGATGAATATGCGAGGCGAACTCGGAAGCTGATTCCTTTCGTCTATTGAGCCTGCACCCTCGCCAAGCCCCATCCCTTTCCGGCCGTCCCTCGGGTCACAAGCCGCCGAATCGATAAAAGGACGGGACATCAGGAGGAAAACCGGAGGTTGCCGGAACAGCCTGCCAACGTTCTGAATCTAAAAGTTCACGTGGGTTGCTTGGCCGCTTTCACGCCGAATGCGCTGATCATGGGCTTAATCGTCAGTCCTTGAACAATGATGGAAAACGCGACCACGCCGAACGTCCAGGCTGAGAGTTCGGCGCGATAGGGGAAATCGCGCTCGAGGCTCAGAACGAGGGCCAGAGCAAGAGCGCCCCGCAGACCGCCCCAGACAAGAAGGTGCTGCCAGCGGAGAGGAACCCTGATGGAAAAGAGGTTGTTGACGGGTGTTAGCAGGTAGACGGATAATGCGCGGCCGAGCAGCACGGCTGCAACGGCAAGGAGTGTCGCATGCCAGGCGTGAAGCAGATCACCGATGCGCACCGTCATGCCAATGAGCAGAAAGAGCAGAGAATTGATCACAAACGCGGCAAAGTCCCAGAACGACCATACGGCGGTCCTCGTGCGCGGGTTCATTCCGCTTGCTGCACCCCAATTGCCGATCACAATTCCCGAGGCCACGGTGGCGATCACGCCCGAAAGGTGAAGCGACTGGGCAACAAGGTAGGAACCATAGGCCAGGATGGCCGTCAGCGTAATTTCGACCCGTGGCTCGTCGATCCTCTGGGTAATTTTCGTCAGCAGGTATCCCATCAATAGCCCCAAGGCTGCCGCGCCGGCAACAACGAAAAAGAACTGCCCAACGCCTTGAGCCACTCCCAAATGTCGGGACGATACTCCTGCCGCGAGAATTCCAAAAAGCACCACGGCGGTGCCGTCATTAAAAAGGCTCTCACCTTCGAGAATCATTGAGAGGCGTTTTTCCACGCCCATCTCTTTGAAAACGGAAATCACGGAAATCGGATCGGTGGCCGAGATGATGGCGCCGAAAACCAGCGCCACAAGAACTGGTATTCCGAACACCCAATGGACCGCAAAGCCTGTAATCAGGGTTGCCGCCAGAACGCCAATGCTGGCCAAGAGGACAATGGGGAAAAGATTCTCACGCAAATGCCGCGCCGAAAGATTGATGCTGGCCTCGAAAAGCAGCGGAGGAAGGAACAGAATCAGTACGATATCGGGGGTGAGCCAGTTGGGCCGGTGGCTCTGCGTTAGGGTTTGGATAACGGGCAAATTGTGCAGAGAGCCGAGCGCTAATCCCCCCAGGACGAGCGCCACCGTGTAGGGGATTCTCATGCGGGCTGCGAACACAGCGATGACAGAAGCCGCCATGAGCAGCCAAATCAGAAACTCGATTGCGTGATTCGTTGCCATGGGAAGGCGATCGTCAGGAATGTCGCTTCAGTGTCCCCGTCGCTAGACCTTGCGTGACGATTCCGGCCGGGCTTGCTTGGCTTCACGATGCTGGCGCCCGCCCAGGATCATGACGAGCAACAGTCCCCCCAGCATGAGAATCGTAGCCGCTCCGCCTAGCGTGATGACATGTGAAATCACGAAGGCGTACTTCCCCGTGATCGGGTTGTACCGGTAACAGTACAAAATCATTTCGTCAACGGGCGAGCCGATCTTCTCATGAGAGGCTTCGACCAGAGCCAGGCGCAAATTTCCCGCCGGGTATTTGATGCCGTAAAAATACTGGGCCAGCTTTCCGCCCGGGGTCAGCACCATAATTGCCACGGCATGCGCAAACATGCGCGTCTGTGGAATGTACTTATAGTGAAATCCCACGTTCTGCGTGAGGGCGGCGATGGACGCCGCGTCGCCCGTCAGGAAATGCCAGCCGCGTGCCGCGGCAGGCCGCTTGTAGAGGCTGAGATATAAAGCTTTCTTCTTCGCCGCGATCTGCGGCGTGTCACCAGGGTCAAAGCTCACCGTCACCACGTTGAATTGTTTTCCGACTGTGAATTTCAGCAATTTCAGCGTTTGAAGCAGTCCATGCTCCTCCAGGGTGCAAAGCATCGGGCAGTTGAAGTACACGAGCGACAGGATCACAGGCTTTGTGCCGAAATAATCTCCGAGTCGAACCGTTTTGCCGCCTGTGTCCCGAAAGACGAGATTGAGAGGAATCTGATGATTCAGCCGCTGGTCGATGCCGACGCTGCGAAACACCGCGGGCATTACCTTCGAGCTTCCGACAGCGACGTTCCAATCAGGTTCCATCTTGCACTCTCCGCGGGTCAGACGTGCTGGCGGCCTCGTCCGTGCGTGCGCGGTTAGGGCGCCGAGGATCATCGTCATCATGCCACCAAGCGCCAACATCTCGATCAACCAAAAGACGCGACCCAGAACGTCGCCGCAGGAGGCCTGCGGGTGTCGCACAGCGCCCTCCGGCGCTGCCATTCGTGTGATGATACTCATCGTAAAACTCCCGTTAATCCCTTGATTTTTCGCGCGTCATCCGTGGCGCGACCTCCGCGCCACTCCTTGCGCGGTGGCCCGCTGCCTTCGCGGACGTCTTCGCCGGCAAAGCGCCGCATGAAAGGAAGTCGATCGCTGGCAGGAGCGTGCCGGCGCCCGGAAGCCGGGAGTACTCGAAGCGCCGAAGACTTGATAGTACCGGCGAGTTGCTGAACAATGCAAGCGCGCGAGCAACAAGACCAGGCAAGGCGAAGAACGATGATTCCTCCAGCCCACGAGAGCAGCAGGAACTCTGGAGTCTGATTTTAATGAACAACTCAGAAGATGTGAAAAAATCTACGGCGCCTGTCATCCTGAGCCGATTCGCTCCTCTTCGAATCGCTCTGAGCGCAGCGAAGAGGCTCACGGTAAACTCCGCGAAGGATCTACGCTCTTGGCCTGCAATGAGAGATGAGATGCTTCGCGCAGTTTACCCTGAGCGAAGCCGAAGGGCTCAGCATGACAGATTCGAATTTTTTCACAGCTTCTCAGGGTTCGACGAGGTCTTCCGCACCGTTCTCGGCTGGGATGGGCTCGGTTTCAGCTTTCACATCCGCGGCCAGGAGTTCAGCAGTTTTCTCCGGAGGACGAGGACGCGGCGGAAAGCACTGCGCGATTTTCAACTGCGTCTGCGGGAGACATTTGTCTACACGCGCGGAGGAATCGATCTTTGGGAATGGGACTTCCGGCTTCTCGCCTCTGAAGCGGGAAGTACCGGCGATGACGCGCCGCTTTGCTTGGCGACGCTACGAGGAGGGCGCCTGCTCTTGCAGACCCGCACCAAGGTCCTGAATCACGAACTGGAAGAAGTGTTTCGGCGACGGCACCCACTGTTCCGAGTCGAAGCTCAAGCTGCGTGACCCCCGGCTTGCTGCTGCTCTCGAAGTGGTCGCTGGAAGGGCGCTAATCAGGCCGGACGCCGCACGCCAAAATTGCCGCGTTATTTCCGGTCGACAGCGGGATGGGTATTACCCGCTTATGTACCTGAAAAGAAGCCGCTTGACAAGCAGCAGGTGATGATT
>JBOGKI010000057.1:0-13032 GCA_050745605.1 Terriglobia bacterium
AAAAATTCGAATCTGTCATGCTGAGCGAAGCGAAGCATCTCATCTCTCATTGCAGGCCAAGAGCTTAGATCCTTCGCTTCGCTCAGGATGACAGGCGCCGTAGATTTTTTCACATCTTCTGACCCACTACCTGGCGCCGGATTGGGTTGCTGTAGCGGGCGGATGCTCTTATAATAAATTGGTTTGGGCATCCACCGAGGAGCGTTATGTATCGACTATTCCGTAAGGGCCGTCAAAAGCTTTACAAGTATTTGATGATTTTCTTTCTCGGCATCGTGTCCATTGGCATGGTGATCACGCTTGCTCCGCTGCCGAACGGAGGCGGCCAGCAACTGGGTTCCAACGTGCTGGCCAAGGTCGAAGGGACCAGCATCTCGGTCCAGGATTTGCAGCGAAGCATTGACTCGGAATTGCGCAACTCGCAGTACGGCAACGATCCCAAGATCGTGGCGGCGCTGGCCGGGACGGCGCTTGACCAGATGGTGATGCAGCGCGCGTTGCTGAGCCAGGGCGAGGGGCTGGGCCTGGAGGTAACGAACCAGGAACTGCTCAACCAACTTCGTCGCATCCCTTATCTTTACGTGGACGGCGCCTTTATCGGAATGGAACGCTATCAGGACCTGATCCAGCAGCAAACCGGAATGAGCGTTTCGCAGTTTGAAGCGCAATTGCGGCAGAGCATTTTGCTGAACAAAATCCGCGAAGTCATCACGGATAGCGTCGAAGTGACGCCCGAGGAGGTCCACCAGGAATTCGACCGGCGCAACAGCCAGGTGAAGATTGACTACGTGGTATTCGATCCGGCCCAGTTTGTGAAGGATGTCAAAGTGACGCCGTCCGCGCTGCAGGACTATTTCAACAAGAATGCCGCCCACTACAAGCAGCCGGAGGAGCGGAAAGTGCGCTATGCGCTGATCACTCCGGATGCGGTCCGCTCCAGCGCCAACGTGACGGATGCGGACCTGGAACAATACTACAACGCCCACCTTTCCGATTACCGTGTTCCGGAGCGGGTGAAAGTGGCGCAGATCCTTTTCAAGACGACGGGCAAGAGTCCGGCGGAAATCGCCAAGATCGCTTCAACGGCTCAGGACGTTCTCGTCCAGATCAAGAAAGGCGCGAACTTTGGCGACATGGCCAAGAAGTACTCGGAGGACCCGGCGACGGCAGCGAAGGGCGGGCAGGTGGGCTGGATCGGCCGCGGCCAGACGGTGAAGGAATTCGAGGATGCAGCCTTTGCCATGAAGCCGGGCGAAGTCAGCAATCTCATCCGGACCAGCTATGGGTTCCACATTATTCAAGTGGAAGACAAGCAAACGGCGCACCTTGAAACTTACGATGAAGTGAAAGAGTCCATCCGGGCCCAGCTTGAAAAGCAGAAAATATCCCAAGCCCAGGACGCTCTGGCCAACAACCTGGAAAACCAACTGCGCGCCAAGCCTGAGAGCTTTGATGCGATCGCCAGCAAGGCCGGCCTCACTCCCAAGGAGACTCCGCTCTTCAAGTACAATCAGGCCGTGCCCGATCTCGGCAACGGCGAAGCGTTTGAGAATCTGGCCTTTCAGCTTCGCGTCGATGAGGCGGGACAGCCCTTGCAAGTGCCGATGGGCGAGGCCGTGATCCAGGTGGCGGAGGTGGCGCCGGCGCACCTTCCCAAACTCGGCGACGTGAAGGACCAGGTGACCGAGGATTACAAGCAGGCTCAATCCAAGGCGCTGGCCGCCCAAAGAGCCGCTGCCTTCGCCGCCCAAGCCAAAGCTGATGACTTTGCGAAGCTCGCCAAGTCCGAGGGCCTGGCCGTGACCGAAAGCAAGGATTTTACGGTGCAGCAGCAAGTCTCCGACGCCATTCCAGGCTCGCTGGTGGCCTCCGCGTTCGATCTGAAGCCCGGCGCGACGGGCGCCCCCGTGGCTCAGGGCGACAAAAGAATTGTGTTTCAGGTAGTCTCCCATACGCCCGCCAACGAGGCGGATTTCGCCGCGCAAAAGGACCAGATTTCAGAGGAGCTGCTCGAGCAGAAGCGGACTCTGGCTTTCGAGGTTTACCGCCAGAGCTTGAAAGAAGCACTTCTGCGGTCAGGCAAGCTGCAGATCAATCAAGATGCCCTGAAACAATTCATTTCGTCTTATCAGGGATCATGAGGACAGTGGCCAGTGACCAGAAACCAGTGACAAGTGACAAGAGACAAGTAAACACCAACTGGCGGCCGCGCTTTTGTGCTCGTCACTGGTCCCTTGCCACTCATCACTTGTTGCCCGTCACTCGTCACCGCCGGTAAGTGACCTATGCCTCGTTTGACCAAGCTCACGACTGAGCAGGTGGATGGCGACGCCCGCCAGATTTTCAACCGCTTTCAAGCGGAGCGGGGCAACGTCCCCAACATGTTCCGCACCATGGCCCATCGTCCGCAGATCCTGAAGACGATGACGGAGCACTTCCGCGCCGTGATGAATACCGGCACGGTGGATAAGCGGCTGAAGGAAATGGTGGCGGTTCGCGTCTCCCACATCAATCACTGCGAATATTGACTGAATTCGCACACCGCCTTGGCAAGGCGGCTCGGCGTGAGCGATGAAGAATTGCAGGCGCTGCAAACCGGAGACTTGGACAGATTTTCTCCGCGCGACCGGGCGGCGCTGGAATTTGCCGGACGTTTGACCCAGGACTCGAATCGCATCGGCGATGCTTTGTTCGGCGAATTGCGCCGGCATTTCGATGAAGGTGAAGTCGTAGAGATTGCCACGGTGGCAGGCCTTTTCAATTACTTCAATCGCGTCAATAACGCTCTACAGATGGAACCCACCCGTTAGCCCCCAATGCTGTTCAGTTAAGGGTAGGGGCGACCCTTGTGGTCGCCCGCGGGCGGGCACAAGGCCCGCCCCTACGTCGCATGTGAATTTGGGTTCGCGGGTACAGTAGCCGCAGTAGCCTAAACGAACAGTATTGCCGTTAGCCCCGGCTTCGCCATCCGGCCGGCGCTCGTTCCCTGGCCGTTTGAGAATGGGACGCCCAGCCCGGACACCACCTTGACATGTTAATTAGCAAAGTAATGCCCTAGAATTACGGATGATATAATCCCGTCAACCCTAAGCCGCCCTGGAGCCGCAAGGAGCCAAAAGCCTCCGCCTGCTCATGTCTACTCTCGGCCGAAAACTCGCAGTTGGCTCAAGCTTGAAGACGCTCAATCTGGTTGCCACGGGCCTGGTTTCATTCCTGATCATGCCGTTCGTCATCCACGCGCTGGGTGACAAGATGTATGGAATCTGGTCCCTGGTTGCAGCCTTCCTCGGATATTACAATCTGATCGAGTTCGGGCTATCGACGGCGGTCGGGCGGTTTATCGCTCAGGGATTGGGAGCTGGAGATGAGGAGAAGTGCAATCGATTCTTTAACACGGCCCTGGCCATGTTTTCCATCATGGCCGTTTTGGTCTTTCTGGCCAGCATTGTGGTGGCCGCGGTAACGCCTCTGATCGTCAAGAATCGGGCGGACGCGGCCATCTTCTGGAAGGCGACTTTAATTCTGGGAGCGGCGCTCGCCGCCGG
The DNA here is from genome assembly GCA_050745605.1 of Terriglobia bacterium. Classification (GTDB taxonomy): domain Bacteria; phylum Acidobacteriota; class Terriglobia; order UBA7540; family UBA7540; genus CALCEB01. The sequence continues at coordinate 3,546 of JBOGKI010000057.1, forward strand.
CTTTCCTCTCCGGGTGTTCAAGGGCGTCCTCGAAGCGCATCTACGCTTCGACCGCACGGCTGGCCTGGACCTGTTGACACTGGGTTTGCGCACGCTCCTAGTGATCGGCTCAGTGCTTCTGGGTTACAAGGTATTGGGCCTGGCCTGGGCCACTCTGGTTTCCGGCATTCCGGCGTTGGTGTTGTACCCTTATTTCTTGAAGCGGGATATGCCGTTCATGCGCATTGCCAGAGCCTACTGGCACAAGGGCTCGGCCCGAGAACTGTTTTCATTCGGTTTCTATAGCTTTATCGCTCACCTGGGTGGCATTTTAAGATCGCAAATTGGCCCTTTTATTGTGGCGCCCTTCCTGGGATTGGCTGCCGTAACTCATTTCAAGATTGCGTCCGTACTGGCAGATTATTATTCAGAGATGGTAGGGGCGATCATTGGCGTATTTCAGCCAGTTTTTGCACGTCAGGAAGGGGCGAAGGATTTTGAAGGGCTCAAAAGAACTCTGTTTTTCGCCAGCAAGGTTTCGGTGGGCCTTGCCGCGCTGATTCTGTTTGGCTTGGTCGCCCTCGGCAGGCCTTTCATTGCCCGATGGATGGGGGCGTCTTATCAGGATGCTTATCCTTGCATGGTTTTGCTGGTGGTGGGCTACTCGTTTGCCGTCGCGCAGCGTCCAGGAGTCTATGTTCTTTACGCTCTGGCACGTCACGGATTCCTGGGCGTCCTGGTGTGTATTGAGGGAGTTTCCAATGTCGTGATTTCCATTTTGTGTGTGAAGCGTTACGGTCTGACCGGAGTAGCCATGGGCGTGCTCATTCCCCTGGCATTTACCAAGTTGGTGATACAGCCGATTTACGTTTGCCGAGTGAGTTCGATCCCGTATTTTGAGTATTTTCGGGTGATCGTCAGCGCGATCGGCAAGATCGCCCTGGCGCTGATCGTTCCGGCCATCATCGTGATGAAGTTCGCAGCGCCCAACTACAAAATCCTGTTTATCTTGGGCTCGCTCTCGGTTATTCTTTATGTGTTGCCGGTGGGGTTGACCGCTTTCAACCGGGATGAGAATCAGTTGTTCCTTCGGACCTTTCTGCCACGTTGGGCAGGCAGAAACAATTAGGGTTTGAGTTGCGATCGGAACGGCAGGTGCGAGGGAGATCAGAAACAAGGTTTCCCTGTATCCAAGAAATGATAGGACTTTGAAGCCAGCAATGTCTTTTCGAAGTTTGGGGGAAGGAAGACCGGGAGATTTTCCCGGCAACGGAGGGTTAGCCTTGCATGATTAGGGAGCTTCTTTATTCGGTGCACTACGCGCTTGGGAATGATATCGCCGGGAGAACACTTCACACCTTCCCGGACGATATCTTCCTGGTTTCCTATCCCAAGTCCGGCAACACCTGGACGCGATTTCTTCTCGGCAACCTCATGAACCCGGACGAACGGATTACATTTACCAATGTGGAGAGAAAAGTCCCCGACATTTACGGCGCCTCTCGAAAGACATTCAGAAAGACCCGCCGGCCTCGCCTCATCAAAAGCCATGAATGCTTCGACCCGCGCTACCGCCGTGTGATCTACATCGTCAGAGATCCGAGGGACGTGGCGGTTTCCGCCTACCATTACGACCGGAAGGAAAAGAACATAGGAGATGCTTTTCCGATTGAGACTTACGTGACGACCCGGTTCATGAAGACCGACGAGTATTTCGGGACTTGGGGAGAGCACGCCGGGAGCTGGCTGGTGAACTCCAAGAATATTTTTCAGATCACTCGCTTGAAGAATGGCTTTATGGGGACGATGGGATCCTGGGGCGAGAACGTCATAAGCTGGTTGGGTTCGCGCGGCGACGACCGTGATTTTCTGTTGTTAAGGTATGAGGACCTCCTGGAGGACACCCGGCGCGAATTGAGCAAGGTCGCGGAGTTCCTGGACCTGAAGGCAACGCCGGAAAGGATTTCGAGGGCGGTCGAGCTCAGCTCGGCAGACAACATGAGGAAGCTCGAAGTCAAGCAGGCTCATGAGTGGGCCACGACGAAGCAGAGCCGCAAAGACATTCTCTTTGTCCGGGCGGCGCGATCGGGACAGTGGAGAGAGTCTTTGCCTCCTGTGTCCGTCGCTGAGATTGAGTCCGCATGGGGACCCATTATGAAGCTCCTGGGCTATCCCCTGAGCAACGAGGTTGAGGTCCCAGCCCATTTGTCCGATCCCATCGGGTCAGAGAGTTCCACCGCGTGAAGGGTTCAGCCTTGTTGCTCAGTCCTGGGTAGGCTTGGGGGCCGAGGGTTGCACGAAGAGCTAATAGAAGCGTCGCCCCCGCCGGACAGCCCACGGCTTGCCCCGAGTGTTCCGAAAAGTGGAACGGGGGCAAAGGTCATTTATCCCGCTGGAACCGCCCCGGCCTCCGGCTGAGGGTAGTGGTATAGTTTGCTGTAGCGGCGCTGTCCCTTCACTTCGTTCAGGCCAGGCTCTCAGCGCCGAAGCTGCGTAGAATCAATGACGGCGGTGGGGACACCGCCGCTACAAACGAAACTGAACGATGGCCCGGCTGGCACTTTCTTGGAATGGACTGCTGAGGTAAGATGATATCGGAGCGTTGAAGGAAGAGTAACTAGTCAAGGTCTGCGGCCTTGATGTCTCGCTCTGGACGGGGTAAGGGCGGGTCTCTCGGTCACCCACCGGCGGGAGACCCGCCCCTGCGGCGCGATATCGTGAGTGAATGGCGGACGGCCGGTGTTAAGCGCAGGCAATGAATTCCGAAGCAGACGCGGACGGCAATGCAAAACCTTTCGGATTAAGCGGTTGAGGGCGTGAGTGATTCAGTTTTCCCTAATTCGTAGAAAAACTTCCGAAGCCGCACGGCAGGAGGGGGCCTGGTCCATGGCACCTGCGGCGCGAACTGAGGAGGACCATTGGCTGGGAGGATCCGGGAAACGATCAATTTTATTTTTGCCAGAGAAGTGATTGGCAGACCAGTTGAAGTTTACCCTGACGATGTATTTCTAGTTTCATATCCAAAATCTGGTAATACCTGGATAAGGTTCCTGGTTGGGAATCTGATGCGGCGGGGAAAGCCGGTCACGTTCGCCGATATCGATCGGATGTCGCCGGGAATTTACCGGAATTCTCAGAAGACCCTCCGATCCATTCCGCGCCCGCGCGTCATCAAAAGCCATGAGTGTTTTGATCCGCGCTACCGGCGGGTTATCTACATTTTGAGGGATCCGCGCGACGTGGTAATCTCCCTGTATCATTTTGAGAGGAAGAAGGGGCACCTGCCGGACTCAGTTGCCATTGAAACCTTCACGCAAAGCTTCGTCAACTCTCCCCAGGAGGATTACGGGACTTGGAAATCCCATGTTCTGAGCTGGCTGGCTAACCCGGAGAACATCGCTTGCTTTTCCCGGTTGACCCGCGACACCGCGGTGGGGAGCAATTTCCGGGAACCAGAGTGGAGCGGGGTGTCGGGAGCTTTGGGGCACGGTCGCGCATTGCTACTGCTGCGGTACGAGGATCTGCTTTCGAATACGGCGCGGGAAATGACGAAAATCGCTGGGTTCTTGGGTCTCAAGGTCACGCCAGAAGAGATCGCGAGGGCGGTGGAGCTTAGCTCTGCGGACAAGTTAAAGAAGCTTGAAGCTGCGCAGGCCCACGTGTGGTCAGCGACCAAGGAGACCCGCAAGGACATCCCGTTCATCCGAGTGGCCAAGGCGCAGCAATGGATGAAGGCTTTGCCGGCCTCGTGCATCGCGGACATCGAGGGGGCCTGGGGTCCGCTCATGCAGGCGCTGGGTTACAAGCTTTCTACCCAATCCCCAGGGAACAGCGCGGAGCCGCAGTTCGCTTTGCAACAGGAGCGTGCCTGGGCTAGCGGCGACGGAGGAATCTGAGGCCGTGATCGACTCGGCCTGAACGTGTAGTCTCGGCGCGGATCGCGTCACCTTTTGCTCCCTCCGAAAAGTCCCGCAGGCGAGGACCAATTCTAATTCCATCGCGACCATCATGCCTGAGAAAAAGATTGTCATCAGATGAAGATGGCCTCGGAGCTTCCCACTGGCAACTTGGACCGATAGGTCGGGACGGCAGCGTCTTCTGCGCGATTGCATTCTCTGTTGGCAGTTTCGACGATTACCGCCATAGAAGTTAGCCCCGTTAAGGGTTTAAGCCAGACCCTTTATTCTGCGATGGGAGGATCGAGATGCATCGCGTTATTCGCAGGCTTAGGGCCCTTGCCAATCGTCCCTCCGATGGTGCGGACATGGTGCTTCGACGAGTCCCGCCGAGGTCGATCTGTGCTGAGCTCGGCGTATATAAGGGTGAATTCTCCGCTCAGATTCTCAAGACAAACGTGCCGCGTAGGCTTCATCTCGTGGACCCGTGGAAGTTCGAGCCTTCACCCGAGTATGGGCGGAGCTGGTACGGAGGAGCCAAAGGAGGTAGCCAGGAAAACATGGATGCGATCTATGACTCGGTGTGTCTCCGTTTTCAATCCGAGATTAGCGCGGGCGCTGTGAAAATACATCGCTCACCTTCGGCACAAGTAGCAAGTCAGTTCCCCGATGGCTACTTCGATTGGGTTTACGTCGACGGCAATCACCAGTACGAGTTCGTGCTGCGGGATTTAGAGCTATACTACCCAAAGGTCAAGAGCGGGGGCTTCATCACCGGCGATGACTACTGCGTTCCTGGATGGTGGAAGGACGGAGTGACGAAAGCCGTGGATCATTTTATGGCGAGCGGCAACTGCAAGAAGGTTGAAATCTGGGATCATAAATTTGTCCTTCGGAAGCTGTAGGTGGGCTGCCAACTGGAGTCTGCCCATCGTTTTGCTTCCCACTGCTGGATACCAGATTCCGCCCGAGCTCATGCAGGAAGGGAGCACCTGCGAATCTGGGGAGCGAGGCCGCCTTCCAAATCAAAACTGTGGTGTGCGCCTGGCATGAGATCGATTTCCAGGCCGAGGCCGGAGGTCATTCCTTCAAAGTACGGGCGCGTGAGGTCCCGATAACGGGTGCTTTAGAGCAAACCTACGAATTGTCCATGCGCTGTACAAACGATTTTAGATCGTTACGAGAATTTGAAGCCTGACCCGGAATGATCTTCCGCGATCGCCCAGTCGGGGCCTAACGCATGCGCTCCCGAGTTCTCCGCCACCGATTATAGAATCTCATTTCAATCAATACCAATGGGCGAAACTAAAATTGTCATCATCGGCGCGGGTCCGACGGGGCTGGGCGCGGGCTATCGTCTCCATGAGCTGGGCCACGGGAACTGGACGCTCTACGAAAAAGCGGAGGACGTGGGCGGCCACGCCGCCTCCCACGTCGATGCCCAGGGCTTTCTGTGGGACGAAGGCGGACACGTCATCTTCTCTCACTATCCGTACTTCGACCGGCTGATTGATCAAATGCTCGGCGGCGAAGTTCACGAGCGAGTTCGTGAGAGCTGGATCCTCACCCAGGACTTCTGGGTGCCTTACCCATTCCAGAACAATCTGCGCTATCTGCCGAAGCCCCTTCAGGTCAGTTGCCTCCTGGGCGCCGCCCAAGCCGCGGCCAACTCCAAGGGCCACGAATCTCAAAACTTCCGGGAGTGGATCTTGGCCACTTTTGGCGAGGGCATCGCGCAGACCTTCATGTTCCCGTACAATGCGAAGGTTTGGACGACTCGGCTCGAGCAGATGTCCAAGTCCTGGATTGCCGAGCGCGTTGCGGTGGTGGATTTCAAACGTCTGCTGGAGAACGTTCTGTACGAGCGCGACGACGTGGGGTGGGGGCCGAACAGCAAGTTTAAGTTTCCGCTGCATGGAGGCACTGGAGAAATCTATCGCCGCATCGCACGCTCGTTTGCCGCGAAGGTGCACACGGGGAAGAAGCTGGTTGAGGTGGATGCGGCGCGCCGCGCGGTGTCCTTTTCGGACGGAAGCGGCGATACCTACGATGTGTTGATCTCCACAGCGCCGCTTGATCTTCTGGCGCAGATGCTGAAACCCATTGACAGCAAGCTGCACGAGGCGGCGGCGGACCTGCATCACAATAACCTGCTGGTGCTGGGGATCGGCCTGCGGAAGAAGATCGAGACTAGCAATTGTTGGACCTATTACACGGACCAGGATATTCCTTGCTACCGCTCCACGTATTTCTCCCACTACTCGCCTTTTAACGTTCCGGACGGAGATACCGAACATTACAGTTCGCTGATGTGCGAAATGTCTTTCCGGGTCGGAGAGTCGCCGGACCCGGAGCGGATATTGGACCAGATGATTGCCAGCCTGATCCGCGCCAAAGTGCTTGAGGAGTCTGACCGCGATCGAGTGGTGTCGCGCTATCACCGCGTCGTCGCGTACTCCTATCCGATTCCCACCTTGGGCCGCGACCGGGCGCTCGGCATCCTGCAACCAACTTTGATGAACCGGGGAATTTACTCGCGCGGCCGATTTGGCGCGTGGCGATACGAGATCGGCAACATGGACCACTCCGTGATGATGGGCGTTGAAGCCGTCAATCACATTCTGGCGGGGGAAAAAGAAGCGGTTTTTCACAGCTCCTGAATCGCGCGCATCGGCACCTGATCTCCAATCATGCTGACCCCCGGTCCGTTCGCCATAATACGCTGTAGCGGCGGTCTGCGACCGCCGCGTCTACCATCATAAGGCGACGGTCATAGACCGCTGCTACAGCTCTCGCTAACGAATTCCGGAATCTCCTGCCTTGCGGATGGAAGGACGGGGGTTTAACCCCGCCGGAACAAGCGTGGCAGCGTCTTGATTCGTCTCGCGCCTTGCACCAGTTGCGGCGACAACCTGTCCAAGGCGCGAGACCGTTGCATCCGGTAAAACGCAGCCTTTGGTCCCCGTAGCGGGCACTCTTTGTCCTCACCCTTGCCGCACCGCCGGTTTATCAGGAGGGAAGCAAATGGCCTCACCCAAAGTTTATAAGAACTATATCAACGGCGAATGGGTTGAATCCGCGAGCGGACAAACGTTTGAGAATATTAATCCCGCCAATCGCCATGAAGTGGTGGGCGCGTTCCAGAAGTCAACGGCGCAGGATGTTGACGCTGCCGTGGAGGCCGCCAAGGCCGCTTACCCGGCATGGAAGAATACGCCGGCGCCAAAGCGCGGCGAGATTCTTTTCCGCGCCGCGCAGCTCCTGCTGGAGCGCAAGGAATCACTATCGGAGCAGATGACGCGCGAGATGGGTAAGGTGCTGGACGAAACCCGGGGCGACGTGCAGGAGGCCATCGACATGACATTCTACATGGCCGGTGAGGGACGCCGTCAATTCGGTCTCACCACTCCTTCTGAGCTGCAGAATAAATTCTGCATGACGGCTCGTTATCCCATCGGCGTCTGCTCAATGATTACGCCGTGGAATTTTCCCATGGCCATTCCTTCCTGGAAGATGATGCCAGCGCTGGTGTGTGGCAACACTCTGGTGCTGAAGCCCTCGCCGGATGCGCCGCTGTCCTCCTATAACCTGGTGAAGATTCTGGAAGAGGCCGGCATCCCACGCGGCGTGGTGAACCTGGTGGCAGCGGACGGCGCCGAAGTACCCAAGCGCCTGGTGGCCCATGACGATGTGCGCGTGGTCTCCTTCACGGGCTCAACCGCCGTGGGCCGCGAAGTGGCGAAGGCCTGCGCCGGCAGCATCAAGCACTTGAGCCTGGAAATGGGTGGCAAGAACGTCATCATGGTGCTGGATGACGCGGAGATCGACTTGGCGGTGGATGGCGCGGTGTGGGGCGGATTCGGCACCAGCGGCCAGCGCTGCACGGCCGCGAGCCGCGTAGTAGTCCACAAAAACATTTACCGGGAGTTCGCCCGGAAATTCGTGGAACGCGCGCGCGCCCTGAAAGTGGGCAACGGGCTGGACCGGTCCGTTCAGGTGGGTCCGATCATCAATGAGAAGCAGCTTCGGAAGATTGAAGATTACGTCAAGATCGGGAAAGAAGAAGGCGCCAAGCTGCTGTGCGGCGGAACACGGCCGGCGGGTGGCGCTTACGACGCAGGATGGTTCTTTGCGCCGACTATTTTTGGCGATTGCTCGCCCCAGATGCGCATCGCGCAGGAAGAAATTTTCGGTCCCGTGGTATCCCTGATTCCGTGCGAGGGCCTGGATGAGGCCATCGAGATTGGCAATGGCGTGGTCTACGGTCTTTCCTCGTCCATCTTTACTCAGGACGTGAACAAGGCGTTCAGAGCCATGCGCGAGATGGAAACCGGCATCTTCTACGTGAACGCATCGACGATCGGCGCTGAAACTCATCTCCCCTTCGGCGGGGTCAAGGCCACCGGGAATGGCCATCGCGAGGCCGCGGTCACGGCTTTGGACTTCTTCTCTGAATGGAAATCCATTTACGTGGACTACAGCGGCAAGTTGCAGCGCGCCCAGATCGACGTATAAGTTGAGGGCCGCTAGCCTGGATCATTCGTAAGCTTGGTACGGAGACCGGAAGGGCGCGGTTTTAACCGTGCCAAACACGCGCATTTTGATCATCTATTTTCTCGCATTCCGAACGGCTCGTTCCGACGAGCCGTTCGGGATGCGAGAAAAAACAAAATGGACCCCGCGCTCAAACGGCGCGGTTAAAACCACGCCCTTCGAGTTCTCGAATAAGACTTCGTGAATAATTCACGCTAGTAGCGGGTTTTCTTGGCCGGCCGGTATTTCTCGCGGTATTCGTCGAGCTCCTGGCCGGAAAGCGTGGCATGGCGGGGAAGTTGCTGCTCCGGGGTTTCGGCGTCAAGCGCCTTTTGCAGTTTCTGGTAGCAGATGTCCGGCGCGTCCTGGTAGGGCACGTGCTTTTCGACAAAAGCCTGGTTGGAGATGGTCAGAGTGAACTCGCGGTTCTCTGCTTTCGGGGCGATGACCCGGTAGTTATAGTCCCTGCCTCGCGCTCTGAGTTCAAATCCGAGATATTGAATTTGCACCGCGTCCTCCTGTTGAATTGGAGTTAGGCCTGCCCGCGCCCGGGTGGGCGCGGGCAGGACCAGCTGGTCATAGATCCCGGCTTAGAGCTTTGCTACGTTTTCAGCCTGCAGCCCTTTGGGACCTTTCGTAACCGTGAATTCCACCGCTTCGCCTTCGCTCAGCGATTTGAATCCGGTTGCCTGAATGGCGGAATGGTGCACGAAGACGTCATCACCCGAAGCGCGCTGGATGAACCCGTAGCCCTTCGCGTCATTGAACCATTTCACCGTGCCTTGTTCTCTATCCATAGTGTTTTACTTTTCCTTTAGTGTTGAAATTAGTCTTGTTCTGCTCTCGCAACCACTCGCCAAAAACAAAAAAAGCCACAAAATCATAGATTCTGTGGCCTGCACTGTCCGTGGATTCCGGTCACAAAAACTGATCAAGTGAGCTCAGTATACGCCTTTATGGAGGACTACGCCAGTTTTGATTTGCCTGAAGCCCTCCAGAACTCAGCAGGAAAGACCCCTGCATATAGCCAACCCCTTTGCTTGCAATGTCTTCTCGGTCCATCCTGGCCTCCTCAAGAA
>JBOGKI010000058.1:0-13025 GCA_050745605.1 Terriglobia bacterium
GCACTCTCTCTTCTGCTGGGTACTGAGTGAAGAATTGCGTCTGGGGCTTGCGCGTCGAGAATGTCTCGAATCCGGTGGGCATAGTTCCGAACTTCGGACAATGCCGGCCAATCCTTGGGTTGATCGGAAGGAAGTCCGCCATCGACGGGATCGATGCCGAAGGCGAACAACTGATCGAACTCCGGATGGAAAGCCTCGGCTCCGAGCATCCGCTCCCGCAGTAGGTTCCAATCGAACGCCTCCAGATGCCCGAGATAAAAAACGATGCGGTGCCGTTCCGCGATGGGGCGTTCGTACAAAGAATCGGGCCTCACCAGATCGAACAGCCGATCCGTCTGAACCCGAGCTTGCTCCAAGCGAGCGAGAAGTCCTTTCCCCGCTTCCACGGCCTTCTGCATAGCGAGCATGACTTGTGACCTCCCGAAATCGGAAACAAACTCACAATTAATTGGATGTGATCGAACCTTTCTCAGGTCTACGAAATCGGCTGCGCTAATCCACCACCTTCACATCATCCATGAGTGAGAAGAAACCTTCAGCGAGCGTGGGGTGAATGTAGACGGCGCCTTTTAACAAAGTATAAGGAAGGCCCGCCAGCATGAGAGTGCTGAGAATTTGAACCAGCCCTCCTCCTTCCGGTGACAGAACGGAAGCGCCCAGGATGCGATCGTCCGCAGCGTTTACAACTATTTTCATAAGCCCGGCGGTTTCATCGCGCTCGATGGCACGCGCCACCCTGGTCATGGGAATCTTGCCGATTTTCAGCTTGTATCCCTTGGCCCGCGCCTCCTTCTCCGTCATGCCGGCCCCGCCGAGTTGAGGATCCGTGAAGAGACAGTACGGAACGATGCGGTTCTCAGTGGTCAGGTTTTTCCCCTCAACAAGATTTGCGTAGACAATCTGAAAATCGTTGTAGGAGATGTGCGTGAAGGCGGGCCCGCCTTTGACGTCACCCAGCGCCCAAATGCCGGGAACAGTTGTTTCCAGGCGATTGTTCACCTTGATGAAGCCACGATGATCCGTCTCAATCCCGGCTTTAGGGAGATCCAATTCTGAGCTGTTTGGCGTCCGTCCGCTGGCGGCGAGCAGGTGGGAGCCTGAGACCGTTTGGGCCCCCGCAGACCCATCGAGAGTCAAAACAATCTCGGCGCGATTTGTTTCTATTTTCAGAGTGCGGGCATTCAGAAGAAATTGCACACCTTCCGCTTCAAGGGCTTTCTGCAACTCCGCCGCCACGTCGGAATCCTCGCGCTTCAGGATTTGATCGTGGTCGTGGATCACGGTGACGGCGCTGCCAAAGCGGCGAAACATCTGGCTGAACTCGAGTCTGATAAAACCGCCTCCGAGAATTAAGAGGTGTTTGGGAAGAGCGGTTAACTCCATGATGCTCGCGTTGGTGAGGCAATCAACGGCATCCAAACCGGGAATGTCTGGAACGTGCGGGCGGGCGCCTGTATCAATAAAGATTTTCTGGCTCTCCAGCACCTCTCCTGCGGCCTCCACCTGATGGGCGCTCATAAAACGAGCCGTGCCACGATAAAGGTGCAGGTTCTTCCGGTCATCGATGTTCTTCTGTTGGTTACCCCGGAAACTCTCGACTACACGTTCCTTTTGAGCGACGATCTCCGCCAAGTCGACGGTTACCTCACTGGCTCGAACACCCCATCGCGCAGCGTTGCGAGCGTAGTGCGCCACCTGCGCACGATGCACCATGGTCTTGGTTGGGGTGCAGCCTGTGTTAATACAGGTGCCGCCGAGGTGAGCTTTTTCGATTAGAGCGACAGTCCATCCAAGGTCAGCAAGACGATACGAGAGTGGATTACCGGCCTGCCCTGAGCCAATGACGATGGCATCGTATTTCATTGATCGGGTCTCCCGCTTTCCAAGTCCAATCGAGGTTGATCTGATTGCAGTTTACGCCTATGAGATGAGACGAATTTTAGAAGGGCATCAACCTTCTTTGCACCTCATCAACGCCAGGTATGCTCGAGTACTCGTAGAGCGCGGAAAAACTTCTTCCGGACGGAGGACTCAGATCACCAAGCGCTTCGGACCGCTTACGTAAGGATTGCCGCGCTCGTAGAAGCGCAGCAGGCGGTGAACCTCACGCGAAATTCCTATTCGTACGCTACTGCCGATGTCACCCGTCCGGCGTACTGGAGCGCCGAGCCAGAGCGACCCCCTGGCGCACAGGTCCAGGCCGTCGTATCGCAGATCAATCGCCATGGCCGCGGCAAGCCGGCCCGGGCCTCTGGCCAAGTCTAACCGCCCGGACTGGGCGCGGTGGCGCTCCATCAGCGCGATTCCCTCCAGAGGCTCCAGCGCGCGCAACAGAACGCTGGCGCCGGTGCCGGGCGGCTCGCTGGTGACGTTGATCATGAAATGCAAACCATAAGCGATGTGGACGTAAGCGTGCCCGTGCTCCAGAAACATTGACCGGTTACGCTGCGTGAGTCCTCGAAAAGCGTGGCCGGCGGCGTCCCCGACCACATACGCCTCCGTTTCCACGATGCGCCCGCTCACCCTGCCGTCCGGCACATCGTGGACCAGCGTCTTGCCGATGAGATAGCGTGCCAACTCCGCCGTGTCGATAGGTAAATCGCGGCGGTGAAGACGGCGAAGGCAGCGTTCCACCTTCGCTTCAGCGGGGCGCATCATGCTCTTGGTTAAGCCACGTTGTGCGGGGGCCATGAGATGAAAAAAACTGAATTGGGATTACCGGTCAGAGTTCCAGAGGTTTCGCGGCTTCTTCCAATCCTTCGCGCTCTTCAAGGCGGCCCATCAACTCGGCCGATCTGTCTCCAAAGGAATCGCGCCATTGGGGTGAAAGCGCCCGAATTTTCAGCGCCTTCTTTATGGCCTTAAGGTTCTCACGATCGAAATACTTTAAGTGGCTAATTTCACGGACGCTCATCGATTCGGGATCGCGGTCAGTGCATTCCATGGTATCGCCCGCACCGATTTCACCCTCCTGGATGACCCGCAAATAAAACCCCACGCGCCCGCTGGCCAGGAATCTTTTGGGAAACTCCGGCAATCCCATTTTGATTCCGAGCTTATAGCACGGCGTTCGCGGTTGGGTTACTTCGACCACGGCGCTTCCCACCTGGAAGATATCGCCGACGTGGATCTCATCTTCGAGCAGGCCCTCCACGGTAAGGTTTTCGCCGAACTGTCCAAACGCGAGATCGCTCCGGTTGATCTGCTGCATCCAAAACTCATAGTGCTCGGCCGGGTAGGCATAGACCGCCTTATAGATTCCGCCGTGATTCTCGAGATCCGCCTGATCGTCACCGTCCAGGCTCAACGGGCGGAGCCTTACTCTCCCGCTGACAGGTACTTTGAAGATGCCGGTTCGCACGATGCTGCCCGAGTGGCTGATTTCTCGAACCTTCGAAACATTGATTGAAGCTATCCTCACAGTCTCCCCTCATCTTGTTTTTCTTCTTAATAAACCGTCAGGGCAAGACTGAAGCCATGCCCTGACGCCGAGACGCGATACGCAATTCTTACAGCGTCGTGGTTAGGGGCTTTGATCGAAGCCACTCCAGAACCATTGCCGCTGCCTGATCCGGAGGGAACACCGGGTAAAACACTTTCTCGATACGCGCCCTCTGAATGACCAGAGTCAAGCGGCGAATCAGCTTCATACCAGCGATTTCGAGCAAAGGCAAGCAGAGCGCCGTAGCGAAGCGCAGTTCGGAATCGGAGAGCACTTCAAACGGAACGTGCAACCGCCCGGCCACTTCCTGCTGATGCTCCGTCGTTTGCGAGCTCAATCCGAACACTTCCGCCCCCAGTTCGCCGAATTCGGCGTGACGGTCGCGGAAAGAACAGGTTTCCGGAGTGCAGCCTCTCGCCCCCGGAGTCATATTCCAATTTGGTGGCAACGGCTTTCCCGGAACGCCCGTCATCGGGTAGCAAAAGACAACCGCGCGAAAGGCACTCTGTGATGAGAGGTCGATCCACTTGCCGCTGGTTGATAAGAGGGGAATCGAGGGCACGGCGGCCCCAGGCAAATGGTCGCAGGCGCCGTCGTCTACCGGCACGGGAATATCGGCGGGATAGTTTGTGAAATCACTCTCTCCGCTCATAGTGTCCTTTCACCATTGAATTCAGAAACCCTCCTCTTGGGTTGTGGCAATATACAAAAGCTGTCGTGTTTTTGCCAAAAGGGAATTATGGCAGACTCGCCACAAGACGGAAATAGCGTGCCGGCGCCGCCTCGCGCTTCTTCCAGTTCTGGCAGTTCTGGCTGGCATGCGATAACCGCCGGTTATTTCGGTTGGGCGCTGGACGCCTTCGACTTCTTTACTCTCGTCTTTCTCGTGGACTTGTTGGCGATTCAGTTCCAGGTCTCGAAAAGCGCTATCGTGTGGACCTTGACGATCACCCTGGCGATGCGGCCGGTTGGCGCCATCCTGTTCGGATTGCTGACGGACCGATATGGCCGCCGTGGTCCGCTGATAGCAGTCGTGATCTTCTTCTCGCTGATTGAATTTCTTTGCGGCTTCGCACCCAGCTTTTCAGTGTTTCTCCTGCTTCGCGCACTCTACGGTATTGGTATGGGCGGCGAGTGGGGCGTGGGCGCCTCCTTGGCAATGGAAAGCGTCCCCGCCCGGAGGCGCGGCATCGTATCCGGATTCCTGCAGAGCGGCTATCCGGTGGGCTACCTGCTGGCCGCCCTGGCCGCCCGCTTTCTGCTTCCGGTGGGCGGATGGCGCGCCATGTTCTGGGTGGGAGGAGCCGCGGGCGCTCTGTTGCCCTTCTACGTGTGGGCGTGCGTCCCGGAGTCGGAGGCCTGGAGGCAACATCGTGTGGCTTCGACCGGCGCCATTGTCCGCACCACCTTCAAGAATCCCAAGAACCTCTTCTACCTGGTCCTGATGATGACGCTGATGATGTTCCTCTCCCACGGCACACAGGACCTCTATCCGGACTTTCTGAAGACAGCGCACCATATCACCTCCCGCGCCGTTTCTGAAATGGCGATTCTTTACAACGTGGGCGCGGTGCTGGGTTCCATGCTTTTCGGGCAGCTCTCGGAAATGTTCGGCCGCCGGCGCATCATCAATGCCGCTCTGATATTGTCCTTAATCTCGATTCCCGCTTGGGCATTTGGCGGCTCGTGGGCAACCCTGGCCGCGGGATCGTGCCTGATGCAGGTTGGAGTGCAAGGCGCATGGGGAATCATTCCGGCTCATCTGAATGAGCTGTCCCCCGACGCCCTTCGCGGTCTGATTCCGGGATTCGTGTATCAGCTCGGCATTTTGATTGCCTCGCCAACCAACACGGTGGAGTACGCCCTGCGAGACCGTCTTGGTTATTCCTGGGCCCTGACGTGTTTCGAAACGCTGACGATCGTACTTCTGGCCATCGTCGTGGCGTTGGGGCCTGAACGGCGCGGGAAGAGCTTCTTGCGGGAAGCCCAGGCAGAAGAGCAGGCTGTGAACTTGGAATAAAATTGGCTTTGATACGGTGTTGTCTCCCCCCCGGAAGGGAATTCAGCACGCTGAGCATAGCGTAGAAACCGAGTGCCTAGCTCAGGGCAGCGATTTTTTCTTCAAGGTGCCTCAGGGCCGCTTCCAGCAACTCGCGCCGCCGCGGGTGCGTTGTCGAAGCAAGGTCCTGCAGAATCCGCGTCCGTGAGAGTTCCAGGCTTTCCCGCTCCCGCTGCCGTGCACGCTGCTCTGGCGTCAGCTTGGCGGCAGAGCAAGATGGACGCGGCGATTCAGCAGACTCGATTTGCCCTTCCACCGACTTACTTTCCCAACCGCGTGCCATGCTCCCAGTTTGCCACAAAACCGCAAAATGTCGCAGTTCCGAACGCGCTGAACCCGCTGCAAACGCGCTCTTCTGCCGGAGTAGAGGTCAATAAATGATCTTCAGCGAAAACTGAAGTTGTCGTGACGGCCCGGCGGTGTGGTTGATAAAGCCAAATCCGGAGCCCAGCACGACGTTAGCAGGCGACGCGAAGTTGACGAAGTTAAAGACATTAAAGAATTCCGATCGAAACTCGAGTGTCGCCGCTTCACCGTTGCCGCGATGGCCAAGGGGAGTGTCCTTGATCAAGGCCACGTCAAAGTCCGTATAGCCGGGGCCGCGGTAGGTATCGCGCCCGAGAGTTCCGAAGCGCCCTTGATTCGGTCCCGTTCCGCCCGGCACGTTGATGGGGATGAAGAAAAACGATGCATTGTCTGCGCCTCGGCCGAAATAATCTTCCTGCGTCCCCCGGCTGGTGGAAAAGGCTGTCGGGCTCACCTGATCCGGTCGGTCAGCGTTGTTGGTGCCGAAGCCGGTCTGCTGGATGCCGGAAAAAACGCTGAAAGGCGGCCCGCTGGTGAGCGATGAGACACTCAGAAACTCCCATCCATTCGTTAGTCGTTCGCCCCAGGGCCGCAGAAAGCTGACACGGCGCAACGGCAATTCCTGAACCAAACTGAACGCCAGCACTTGGGTAAGGTCAAAGTTGGAGGGTCCTTTTTCCGCCCCGGGGTTCTGCGGATCCTGCGGGAACGCCTGCAGCACCGTGCCCAGCGTTGAACTGGAGAAACCGCCGAGCACGGAACTGGTGTCATCCAAAGCCTTGCTGTACGTATAGCTGAGTTGAAACCCAAGCCCGGCGCGTGCCGAAGTCTTGGCGACGGAAACCTGCAGCGAGTGATAGGTGGAGTGTGACCGGTTGCTCATCAGGTTTTCCGGCCCATACCCGCCCACCGCTTGACCCTGCGAGTCAAATACCGTAAACGGCGCGAAGCCCGGCGCCGCGCCCCCGTAAGCGTTCGGAAACACCACGCTCGCCAAGCGAATGCCCATGGTGGCCACGTAATCCGCGTCCAGCGTGATGTCCGCAAATTGGTGTTCAAAGCCCGCGGTATAGGTGGCCATGTAGCCATTCCGGAAATCACGCGACATGCCGACGATGGAAAGCGGATGGGGCCGACCACCCGGAGTGGCTTTCGCCAGACCCTGCTCAAAACGCGTCAAGTCCATCGCTGTATTCGCGGGCACGCCGGTGGAGACGGGTGTCGCGAAGAGCAGCTTGCCTTGTACGGTAGAGACCGGCGGTATGTTGAATGGAATCGTGGTATTGCTGAACGGAACGGCCGTTGAAGGCGTGGCAGTGAAATAAGGATTGAACGTCATGGGAAAGCCGCCGGTCAAAAAGTTATCCTGGTAGAGATTGGTGAGAATGGTAGCGATGGCGCCGCCCGCGTGCACCATGCTCTTATCCGAAAGGCGATATTCTGCGCTTAGCCGCGGACCCCAGCCGTTCCAATCCGTGGGGTAAGGAGGCTGTGGGTTGTAGAGCACCTCCTCCTTCGCGCCCAGCGTCCACGGCGGCGCCTCCTGCCCACCGGGCCCAATGAAGCGCGGCTCGGAAGTGAGGTCTTTCGTCTCGGAAATCGGCGTTTCAACCTCGTAGCGAAGACCGTAGTCGAGCGTCAGGTTGGGTGACGCTTTCCAGGTGTCCTGGATATAAAGGTTATAGGCTTGGCGGCGGATGGCGCTTTCCCCAATGTGGTCACCCTGGGGGAATAGCGGATAAGCTACCGTTGAGGTGTAGGAGTAAGGAGTCCCGGAAAGGAAGCCGGTCAGCGCATCCGGCAGAGGCTGGCCGATGGCAATGTTATGCTGGCCACTTGCCGAAGGAATCGGTGCTTGGGCATAGGCCGTCCCCCCACCAAATTCAAACTGGCCATTGGGCGATATTCCGAACACCGTTGCGTCTACGTTGAAGCGAGCTTCACCGCCCATTTTGAGTGTGTGGTGTCCGTGAACATCAATCCAGTCCTGCCGGATTTGATACACGTTGCCGAAAGAGCCCGTCACGGACCCGCCGGGAGCATTAAAGGGTTCGTAGAGTCCATCCCCAAATACCAACGCAGGCTGGGTCTTGTTGATGGGGGGAAAGACGGGCGTAGCGCGGATAAAGCCCACATGCGTGTTCCAGGTGAGATGGGGAGATATCGTCCGCGTATACCCCAACGCCACATTGCGTTCATGGTCGAAAAAGCGAATTGCGAAACTGGGATCAATGGCTGTCTGATCGGGGTTGGTCAGTGGACCGTCGATATCATCAAAACTGAACCGCCCAAAGAACTGTGACTTCGCGGAGGCGCGGTGATCGATGCGGATGGAAAACTGATCACTATTCGTGACCACCGGCGAAGAGGCGGCGTAGGTCCGCGCCCCGTAAGGGCCGCCGGGATCGTTGGGCGAGGGGTACCGGGCGAGCACGGGCGCAATCGCGGGACTTACCGGCACCATCAGCGTATCGCCCGCGAAGGCGGTTGTGTCCAGGCCGAGCCGCTCCTCGGCGGTCGGCACGGATAGGATTTGCGTGGTGCCAAGAACTTGCCGGAAGCCTTGGTACTCCCCAAAATAATAAGTGCGGCCGCGCCCGTCATAGATGCCAGGGATCACCAACGGGCCGCCGTTGGTAAACCCGAATTCATTACGATCGAAGTGCGGCAACCGGCCCGGATTGGCGGGCGTCGGGCGGTCAAAAAAGTTGCGAGCGTCGAAAGTCGAGTTGCGAACAAATTCAAAAATGTCGCCGTGCTCCTGGGAGGCGCCGGATTTGGTGATGACGTCCGTATAGGAGGCCGCGCCTTCGCCAATCTCCGCCGGCATCACTCCGGTGGATGAACGAACTTCCTGGATCGCATCGACGTTGAAGTTGTCAAAGGTGGCGCCGCCTAATTCCGGATCGGTTGTATAGACGCCATCCATGGCGAAAACCGCCTCCGTGCCGCGCTGGCCGTTCACCGCAAACTGCTGCGTGAAGTTCGCGGCTCCGTTGATATCCGTCATGGTCCCGGCCACCAAGTGCAGCAATTGGCTGAAGTCCCGCCCATTCAATGGCAGGCTGGAAACCTGTTGGCTCGAAAGCTGGCCTCTTTCGCGAGAAGCGGCCGTGCTCGCCGCGCTGGGATTCACTGGCTCAGCCGGGCTTGCGGGTTGCTGGCTCTGTCCGGCCTGGGTTGGCGCGGCCTCCGTCCGCGCTTCCTCGCAAGGCTGGATGCCCAGCTCGTGCGTGGCAGGCTCCACCTGAATGCAGAGTGAAAGCGGCTCGCCCGGCGCGATGTCGATTCCTTTTTCTCCCTCAACTTTGCCATTCGCCAGGGTGATGCTCAGCGTATATCGGCCCGGAAACGGAACTGTGACGCTGAAGTCGCCCTGTTGATTGGTGTGAGTCTTTGCAGCGACGCGGCCGCCTACGGAGAGCAGTTCCACGGCCGCCATCGCTGCCGGATGGCCCGAAGCATCACGTACCTTGCCGGTGACGTAGGCGCTTCGGCCGGAGGTTCCCACCGCCCAGCCCGGCAAGAACGGTCCCATCATCATGAGAAGGAGAATCACGTTGCGCATTGGGAGATCAAAAGATTATAGCGGCGTGCCCAGTGCTGCGGCCAGGAAATCATTTCACAAAAGCCACGGACTGGTGTCTCCGGCGCGCCCTGCAAGCCAATCAGGCGGGACGTTCGGCGGGTTCGGCGTGAGCAACCCTTCGCCGCGATCGATCGCGCCGGAAATAGCCGGCAATCCGGTCGAAGAAGAGGTAAACCACGGGGGTGGTGTAGAGGGTCAAGGCCTGGCTCAGGATCAATCCACCGACGATGACAATGCCCAACGGACGCCGGAATTCGGACCCCATTCCCTGGGAAATGGCGAGCGGCAAGGCGCCCAGCATCGCCGCCATGGTGGTCATGATGATGGGGCGAAAACGCAGCAAGCACGCTTCGTGGATGGCGTCGAGTGGTGATTTGCCTTCTTCGCGCTCTGCCACCAGAGCAAAATCGATCATCATGATGGCATTTTTCTCCACGATGCCGACCAGCAGAATGATCCCCACCAGAGCAATGACGCTGAGCTCCATGTGAAATGCCAGGAGCGCCAGAATGGCTCCGACGCCCGCCGAAGGCAGCGTGGAAAGAATGGTGATGGGATGGATGTAACTTTCATAGAGCACCCCCAGCACGATATACACCGTGATGAGCGCAGCCAGAACGAGCAGGGGTTCGTCGGACAGGGAAACCTGAAAGGCCTGGGCCGTGCCTTGAAAGCTGGCGTGGAGCGTTGCGGGCATGCCAAGCTGGCGCTGAATATCTTGGATGGAGGTCACCGCCTGCCCCAGAGCCGCACCCGGCGCGAGGTTGAAGGAGAGTGTGACCGCCGGAAACTGGCCCAGATGGTTGACGGCCAGCGTGGTGGTGGACGGCTCAAAGCGCGAAAAGGCGCTGAGCGGGACCAGTTCGCCGGTGTTAGAGCGGACGAAGATGGTCTTCAGCGCGTCTGGATTCTGCAGGAAAGGCGGCGCCACTTCCATGACCACGTGATATTGATTGATCCCCGTATAGATGGTGGATACCTGGCGCTGGCCGAAAGCGTCGTAGAGGGTGTTATCGATGGCCTGGGGAGTGATGCCGAGGCGGCTCGCCGTGTCGCGGTCGATGGCGATGGAGGTTTCAAGGCCGTGACTCTGTTGATCCGTTCCCACGTCACGCAGCTCCGGCAGCGTCTCCAACTGCGCCATCAAGCGCGGCGCCCAGTGGTTGAGCTCCTTAAGGTCCTGGTCCTCCAAGGTATACTGATACTCGGCGCTGGCGCTGTGCCCGCCCACGCGGACGTCCTGCTCCGCCTGAAGATAGAGCGTGGCCCCGGCAATGTGCGAGGTCTTGGGCCGCAGGCGGGCGATGATCTGGTCCGCCGTGACGTTTCGCTCGCTCCGGGGCTTCAGAGCGATAAACATGCGTCCCGTGTTAACGCTGCTGCCGCCAAACCCGCCCCCCACGAAGCTCTCCACGGCTTGCACCCCCGGGTCATTCAACACGATCTGAGCGAACTTGTTTTGTTTTTCCCGGAGAGCGTCAAAGGAAATATCCTGCGACGCCTGCACTACGGCGGAGATGCGGCCAATGTCCTGCTGCGGGAAAAATCCCTTGGGAATCACCACAAACAAATAGATGTTCAACGCCAGGGTCATCCCCGTAATCGTCAAAACCAGGGCTCGATTATCCAGGACCCATTGCAGGCTGATGCGGTAAAGCGCCAGCATGCCATCAAAGCCGCGCTGAAAAACGCGATAAAGAACGCCGTGGAATCGCCCTTTCTCCGTCCTCAGGAACTTGGCGCACATGGCGGGCGTGATGGTCAGCGAAATCAGCAGCGACAGGGTGACGGCGATGCTCAAGGTGACGGCGAACTCGCGGAAGAGGCGGCCCACGATGCCGCTCATCAACAGGATGGGAAGGAAGACGGCGACGAGCGACGTGCTCATGGAGAGCACGGTGAAGCCAATCTCCCGGGCGCCGAGCAGGGCCGCATGGAAGGCGTCCAATCCGCTTTCCAGATAGCGCGTGATGTTTTCGATCACCACAATCGCATCGTCCACCACGAACCCCGTCGAAATGGTCAGCGCCATCAGCGAAAGGTTGTCAATGCTATAGCCAAGCAGATACATCACGCCGAACGTGCCAATCAGCGACAAGGGGACGGCGATGCTGGGAATGAAGGTGGCCCAGGCATCCCGCAGGAAAGCGAAGACCACCAGAACCACCAGAATGACGGAAATCAGGAGCGTAATCTCCACGTCACGCACCGAGGCGCGAATGGTTTGCGTCCGGTCCAGCGTAATGCTCAGATCGATGGCGGGCGAGATCGAAGCGCGAAGCTGCGGCAGAATCGCCGTGATGTTATCGACGGCGGAAATAATATTGGCGCCGGGCTGCCGGAAAATGACCAGCAGGATGGCGCGCTTGCCGTTGGCGGTGCCGCCGGTGTGAACGTCTTCAACAGAATCCACCACATCGGCCACGTCGCTCAGCCGCACCGGCGCTCCATTTTGGTAACCGACGATCAAGGGTTTGTACTGGTCCGCCTTGAAAAGTTGATCGTTCGCGGCAATGCTCCACATCTTTTTCGGCCCCGCCAGGCTGCCCTTCGGCCGGAAGACATTGATGGAAGCCAGGGCCGACCGCAGTTGTTCCAGCCCCATGCCGTACTGGTCAAGAACTCTGGGATTGGCTTCCACCCGCACCGCCGGCCGCGAGCTCCCTCCCACGAAGACCTGGCCCACGCCTTCCACCTGGGAAATGCGTTGGGAAAGGATTGAATCCCCAGCGTCGTAGAGCGTACCGATGGGAAGCCGGTCCGAAGTCAGCGCCAGGATCATGATGGGCGCATCAGCAGGATTCGATTTTCGATAAGTCGGGTTGTTGGGCAGGTTGGAAGGCAACTGGCCACGAGCCGCATTGATGGCGGCTTGCACGTCCCGCGCCGCGGCGTCAATATTGCGGCTGAGGTCAAACTGAAGAACGATAGAGGTCGAGCCCAGGGAACTGACGGAAGTCATTTCCGACAGGCCCGCGATGCGCCCGAATTGGCGCTCAAGAGGCGTGGCCACGGCGGAGGCCATGGTCTCCGGACTTGCCCCCGGCAGGCTGGCGCTCACCGAGATGGTGGGAAAATCCACCTGCGGGATGGGAGCCACCGGCAGCAGGCGGTAGCCCGCGATGCCGGCCAGGAGCAAAGCTACGGCCAGCAGAGAGGTGGCAACCGGGCGGCGAATGAAAGGGGCGGAGATATTCATGCCGGTTCTTCAGGATCTATTCGACACCTGCATCTGTAGCGGCGGTGTCCCCACCGCCGCTTGTGATCGTCAATACCTTCGGCGGTGGTAGCACGAAACCCTCGCGTAGTGTCCAGCAATTGGATGAACAATGTAGCGCCGCCGTCCCCACCGCCGCCTGTGATCGTGAATACCTTCGGCGGTGGTAGCACGAAACCCTGGCGTAGTGTCCAGCAATTGGATGAACAATGTAGCGCCGCCGTCCCCACCGCCGCCTGTGATCGTGAATACCTTCGGCGGTGGGGACACCGCCGCTACAGCACGGAATCGTTATTATCAGACAGGCTCTCCGGCGGCTTCCGACGGTGCGACCGCGCGCGACGGGGCGGCGCCGCGCAAGTACCGGGCGAGCCGGTCGAAATAGAGATAAACCACCGGAGTGGTGTAAAGG
>JBOGKI010000059.1:0-12954 GCA_050745605.1 Terriglobia bacterium
CCACCGAATAGTCGCGCAAGTGAGCCGGGAGCTCCTGCAGGTTGTCGCCCTCGACAAACACCTTGTATTTGCGCCCGTCATACAGGCCCACCACCGTCACTGAGTCAAAGACAGACGACAAGCCAGTAGTTTCAATGTCCAGGTAGACACACCGATCAGCGAACTCAGGGTACAAGCGCCATGCCTCACCCAACGTGGAGAGGCGCTCGAAGAAGGCAGCGTCCCTCCGCCGAACGGCGTCCCGTGAAAGAGGGATGTACGCGTCAAGTTTGCTTTGCAGGTGCGCGCCGACGGCACCGAGGCGCTTCTCAAGCCGGTCCGCATCGTCCCAACTGCGGATACCATGCTCCCATAGACCGAGCTCGGTCTGCTTACCTACGCCCGGAATGTGAATGAATGTCTGCTGCAGCATTACTCAGTCGCTTGAATGCATGAAGGACTCAACCGAAACCATGCTGGTAGATGGTCCACCGCTCATCGCTTTCGCCGGTTCCCGCCGGGTTCGCTTTCCAGGCTTAGCTTTGGTTGCTCTATGAATTGCTGCAAGGCCGTATCAACAAAGCGACCGGCCACTTCGGCGGAATTTCGCCCGTAGATTCCTTTTTGAGCGAGCTGTTCGAGGAGCTGTTCCGATTGCACAGAAACAGTGACCCTGATCGTTCTGCTGCTCACGGCATTGTTGGCCTTGGCCATAATTTCGCCTTAATTATGGCTTAATTACGTCCTGGGCGCAATGAGAAAATTGTGCGGGGTCCCAGCCCGAGCGGTACGCCTTCTCATTCCTCGATGCAGCGTGGAAAGAACTTGCGGAGATTGCAAAGACCGGGTCCAGCAGAGTTTCGCGCTACTCAAGCTCTGCGGTTTGGGGGTGTCGCCGACATTGTTTTTCATGCCGGCGACCGGAAGGTGGGTAGCGCAGCCTATAGCGGAGGGCGTACATAAGAGGCGGTATGCCACCCGTGAAACCAAGAGCCCGCGTTTGCGCCGTCGCCACCACAATGGCGGTACTAGCCGTCAAATGCTAAATGCAAATTTTTAGATTAGACCCAATTGGCGGAAATGCGGCGAGGATTTTTGCAGATCTCAGGCGAAGCGTCTTTAGCTCAGATTGCCGCCGGGTTTCCAGTTCCATGATGGGCCGGGCCAGTTCCGGTGCGGAACCAGAGCCCTCCCTGGGGTGCTGCCGGGTTCGCGGGTGAACCAGGCCGTTCATCGCCGCTTGGGCGACCCGTTGACTTCCAGAACCAGCGTATTTTCATCAACATAACCCACACATCCTCCAACCGCTTTTTCGTCCCCTTCATCCCTTCTCATCACCTCTCGCCGCTTCACTGGAACTGGCCAACAGGGTGCTTTCTACAGGGGCATGAAAACAAGAAAGCGGTCTGTTGGAATTAAGCTCACAATTTTCGCAGCGCTATTCGGTTTGGCATTCGCCGTTCCCACGCGCCGAAAACTGCTGGCGGCTGACGCCACCACAGGATCGCCGCAAGCCACCGGGACCACTTCGCCGGAAACGCGAGCGTTGGAACAGCAGATGCTGGAGTTGGTGAATGAAGACCGCGCCGACGCCGCCAATTTCGCGGAAACGCACGGCCAGGCGCAGCCGCTGATCTGGGATGAACGGCTCGCCGAGGTGGCCCGAGCGCGGTCAGAAGATATGATCGCCCGGAATTATTTCGGGCACGTCGATCCGGATGGGTTCACGCCGGATGTGCATTTGACCATGGCGGGAATCCGCTGGACGGCGATGTCTGAGAATATCGTGATACGGACCACTGTCGAGCGCGGCGAAGCGGCATTCATGGATGAACCGCGCTTCGACCCCAATCACCGCGGCGCCATCCTGAATGGCCAACTTACTCATGTTGGAATTGGGGTCATCGCGGCCCCGAACGGCGAACTCTACATCACCCAGGAATTCGCGCGGTACTAGCCGAGCGACTGCCCGTCAGAACCCCCATCCCGCCCACCTAGCCTTCAACAGCTAGCGCGGACCCCGCATGTGGATCCGCGGGTCGTCGACGCGTTCCCGAACAAAAGGCCGCAGACCGAAAGGCTCGGTCTGCGTTACGCCACTTCAGAAACGCTCGGGCGAGTAGGCGTCCAATGAGCACGAAGCGGAGCCTTTAAGAATCAGCTCAGAGATGAGTTTGGCCGTAACCGGCGCGAGCAGGATGCCGTTGCGAAAGTGGCCGGTTGCGTAAACAAGATTTTGAATGGAGCCGCGGCCGAGCACCGGCAAGTGGTCGGCGGTGTCGGGCCGCAATCCGGACCAGGCGCGGCGGAATCGCAGTTGCTTGACGAACGGGCCCATGCGCGAGGCACCCTCAAGGATCGACTGGAGCCCTTCGGCGGTGACGGCTTTGTGATGCCCCACGTATTCCGCCGTAGCTCCCGCCAGTAACCGCCCTCCCGAGCGCGGCACCAGATAGTAGTGCCCGGCACGGACCACCATGGGAAGCTCGGTGTCCGCTTCCAACTCCATCATCTGGCCGCGGCAGGGGATCACCGGAAGCTTGAGACCAGCGTCCTTGGCAAGTAGACCAGACCAGGCGCCCGCTGCCAGCACATAACACCCGGCGGAAAGCGTTGTTCCTCCAGCGCCGTTCGGAGAGGTCTCAACACGTTCCAGGGTTTTCCCGTTCATCTTCAACCGCTTCGCTTCAGCCCCTGCACGGAACTGAACGCCCAGGCGCTCGCAGCCCACGGCCAGCGCCGCCGACAACTCTTCGTTGTCCACTGAATGGTCCCCGGCGATATACAGAGCCTTACGGATTTCCGGCGAGAGCCCGCCGACCCGGTTTCGGGTTTCTGCGGCCGTAAGCCTGTCAACGGGCAGCCCAGCTTCGGTTTGTCCTTGGTAAATCTGCTCAAGCTCCTGCGTCTCCCGCTCATTCAATGCTAACAGCATTGTGCCATTGCGGCGATAGTAAATCCGCCTGCTGGTCAATTGCTCGATTTCGGATATGAAGTTGGGGTAAAGGTCGCGGCTCTGCGCACACAGCTCGAAGAATGGGTCCCGACCGCAAATCTCGCCTTGCGGCGCGATCATGCCGGCTGCGGCGCTCGAAGCCTCGCCACCGGGGTTGCCCTTTTCAAGGACGGTCACCCTAAGGCCGCCTTGGGCAAGGCGCAAGGCAATGGAACAGCCGATGATGCCGCCGCCGATGACCAGCACGTCCGGATGGGGGCCCGGATTGAGGCTCGGGGACATAGGTTGAGTTTACATCAATCGCCGGGGGCAGGATTCAACCAAGGGCAAATTGCAGGCGGGAAGCCTGCGCGGCCTTCGGCCGCAACCAAAGCGGGTTCGACACCATCCCGTCCGGTAGATTATCTATGTGTAGAAGGCCGTTATTTACGCGCCTCCTACGCAGTGGTCAGAAAAATTCTTGCTAAAACAAGAATTTACGAGCTTGCAATGCAGACCCCATGCGCGGGCGGCGCACCCCAAAGAAGCCCTTTTCTCTTGACCTATGATCCCGTCCGGAGGAGAATGGCGGGCGTCGCGGAGAGCCGCCTCCAGCGGGGCGTTTCGGGGCCGAGCTAGGTCTCCCCGTTCTCCCTGGAATTGATCCGTTCGTTGGTCCGTAGGCTTCGCGCCCGGAGGTACCCACGATGAAACGCCCCGTCCGTAAGCTCCTTTCAGCCGCAGCCCTTACGGTGGTCATCACTGCGTCAACGGCCATGTTGTACGCTCAAACGTATACCGACCTGTTCAACTTCGATGGTATCCACGGTTCCGAACCCCAATACCCGCAGCTTTTGGCTCAGGGAAGAGACGGCAATTTGTATGGGACCACGCCGAGTAGTAAGCACGACATGGGGGTCGTGTTTAGGTTCACGCCTGGGGGGATTGCTAAGGTGCTGCATACCTTCGATGGTACCGATGGTGATCGTTCATTTAGCGGCTTAACGCTCGGGACGGATGGGGATTTTTATGGCACCACTTTCGCGGGCGGCACCGACCGTTCAGGGACGGTTTTCAAGATTACTCCTAATGGAACTTTGACGACTCTCCACAACTTCACTGCGGCAGAGGGTCAAACCGAAGCGCCGCCAATCCAAGCCGCCGAGGGAAATTTCTACGGAACCGTCGGGGGGATTGCCTACAGGGTTGCACGGTCGGGGACCTTCACTTCGCTGGCTTCGCTCCCCGGACCAACTACTACCAATCCGCTGCTCCAAGCAACAAATGGGGACTTCTATGGCACCGGAGGCGGCGGCACGTCGAACCTCGGCACAGCGTTTAGAATAACGTCCAATGGGACCGTGACTGTTATCTTCAACTTTGACCCCCACGTGCCCGAAGCAAATGCTCCCTTGATCCAAGCCAGCGACGGCAACTTCTATGGAACTACCTACGTAGGGGGTGATCACAAACAGGGCGTGGTGTTCAAGTTGACGCCGAAAGGGGCGGTTACGGCATTGCACAACTTTCCTGACCCCAATTTTCCAAAAGACGGCACTCAGCCCCATGCCGGGCTCCTCCAGGCGAGCGACGGCAACCTTTACGGGGTCACCGAGGACGGCGGCAGCTTGGGCTACGGGGTGATTTTCGAGCTCACGTTTGCCGGAGACTACTCTATCGTTTACAACTTCGATCCCGCAACCGGAAGCAATCCAACCTCCACCCCCATGCAACATACCGACGGCACCATTTACGGGCTGACACAAGGGGGAGGGACAAATGGCTTGGGAGTAGCTTACAGCCTTAATCTCGGTCTCCCACCGTTCGTACGGTTGTTGCCCGTGATTGGCAAGGTCGGTGAGACTGTCGAGATTCTTGGCCAGGGATTTACCGGAACAACCGCTGTCTCGTTCAACGGAATCTCGGCGACCTTCAACGTGGAATCGGATACATATTTGACAGCCATCGTTCCGACAGGAGCGACGAGCGGCGTAGTTTCGGTGACGACCCTTAGCGGCATTCTCAACAGCAACCAGCAATTCCAGGTAAAGCCGTAGACTCTGTAATGATCAGCCTGGAGGCCCCGGTCGCTCCTTCATACCGTGGGTCAGGGGAGGATGCCGCAGTAGGCTCCCCGGTCAATTGTTGTGGCGGTTGTCGTATCGGTGTCCGACGCTTGTAGTGTGAATGTGGTCGTGCTCGTTAGGAAAGAACCGGTCGTAACGTCAGCATCGACGGTGAATGGGTACCTCGCCATCGTTGAGCTTACGGATCCCGGTGTGACATTAACCATGGCATGACTCATCGTACCGCTTGCCACCGCCGCTCCAGAGAGACTGCCTCCAGCAAGTGTAGTCACGATCGTTCCTCCCACATTCGCATTGGTTGGTGCATTGTTGAGTTGGAAAAATAAGCTTAGGCCGTTGGTCGTGCTGGCAGACTACACGCATCAGGAGAGCACCTCGCCCATACTCCGCAAATGCTCTTCTACCCTTTCCACATCTTCCTCCGTATCGACACCGATGGTGTCGAGCGGAGTTTCCATCACCTTGACCGGGATTCCGTTCTCCAGAAACCGTAACTGCTCGAGCCTCTCCGTCAATTCGAGCGGCGAAGGTGGAAGGCTGTGGAAAGCATCGAGCCCCTTAGTGCGGTACGCGTAGAGGCCCAAGTGCTTAAAGTAACGCCTGGGGCATGAGTCGTCACGGTGACAGGGGATCAGGGCGCGGGAAAAGTAAAGGGCATGACCCTCCGGATCCGTCACCACCTTCACGTTACCAGGATGGCGAGCCGCTTCCTCCGAAATGGCGACCTTAAGAGTAGAGACTTGAGTCTGCGAGGTGTCAAAGGCTTGTACCAAAAGCTCGATGTGGCTGGCGGTGACCATCGGTTCGTCCCCTTGAATATTGACGTAAATCGCTTCGGGTCCAATCTCGGCAGCAAGCCGGGTCATGATCTCGTGAACCCGATCCGTGCCGGAATGGTGGTCCGGAGAAGTCAGAAGTGCCAGAATGCCAGCGGCACCGCAGTAGTCCTGTATTTCCACGGAATCTGTGGCTACCAGCAGCCTATGGAAGCCGCGAAACGCCGCAGCGTGGCGATAAACCCATTCCACCATAGGCCGGCCACAAAGTGGCCGAAGGGCCTTGCGGAACAATCGCGTGGAATCCAGCCGGGCCGGTATGACGCCAACCACATTGTGACTCATGGGTCCGAAGTTCCTCCCCTCCAGCCGGTCAAATTCTGTCCGCATATTCGCTCCAAACAGGGGACTTATATCCAACTCGCTATCATCTCAAGAGCGGCCAACCTTCAACGTTGAGCGACAACCCGGGGCTGGGTGTGACCGGCGCCGAGCCTGGCACCCCGATTGTAAAACCCTTACGATCAAAAAGAATATGCGCTCGGCGGCGAGTCACAACCCTTTCACAGAGTCCTACGGATGGCTGTGGAAAACATCCATCATGCCATGAATTTACCCCTATGTCCTGGCAAGCCGACCAATTCGATTTCTCATGGAGAGAATTATTAGTGTAAAGTATTTAAAAACAAAGGGTTAAGCAATAGAAAGAGATATTATTTTTCCTGTGGAAAAGAGCGTTGGCTGAAGCCGGTTTGTATGCTATAGTGGTTGGTGGCAGCAAACAACCGTGGGCGATGCTTGCTAGCCCCCATCATCACTGAGACAGAGCAAAGGAGTACCGGGAGGGTTGGCGCAGGGTACCGCCTCTGGAATGCCTTTGAATTGACGGTTTCCGGTAGATTTCATTTCGAGCCGTTTGCACCGGGTTGTCACCCTCGTTTAATTGATCCAGCGAAATCTCTTTCCAAGAATCGCGACATGAATGCCTGGCAGGAAGTCCTGAGCTATCTGAAAACCAAGGTCAATACCCAGAGTTACCAGACTTGGTTACGGCCGACCCGCCTCTTGCGGACTGAGGATGACATCCTGGTGGTGCAGGTCCCGAACCGCGAGTTCCAGGATTGGATTCAGGAGCATTACGGAAGACTGGTCCAGAAGGCCCTGGACGAATTGGACCTTGGCTATCACCGGGTAACTTACGTGATCGAAGAGAGCTCGGAAAAGCGCTCTCCGGCCAATGGCGGCCAGAAAGTGGTGCAGGGCAAGCTGGATTTCGATTCGGTCGATCATCAACTGAATCCGAGATATACTTTTGACACTTTTGTCGTCGGCTCCTGCAATCAGTTCGCTCACGCTGCGGCCCGCGCCGTGGCACAGGCTCCCTCCAAGGCCTACAACCCGCTTTTTCTGTATGGCGGCGTGGGTCTGGGCAAAACCCATCTGATGCAGGCCGTCGGCCATCTGATCAAGACGGAATGGAAAGAAATGCGCCTGGCCTATGTCTCCTCGGAGAACTTCACGAACGAGGTCATCAACTCACTGCGCTACGACCGCATGATCTCTTTCCGGGAAAAGTATCGCAATGTGGATGTTCTGCTGATGGACGATATCGAATTCATCGCTGGCAAGGAGCGCACGCAGGAGGAATTTTTCCACACCTTTAACGCTCTGTATGAAGCACAGAAACAGGTGGTGATCTCGAGCGACTGTGCGCCCAAGGAGATCCCAGCTCTGGAGGAACGGTTGCGCTCGCGCTTCGCCTGGGGACTTACCGCCGATCTTCAACCACCGGACCTCGAAACAAAAATGGCGATCCTGGGGCGCAAGAGTGAAAGCCAGAACGTACAATTGCCGTCGAATGTCGCAGAATTCATCGCCTCAAAGATTAAGTCGAGCGTCCGCGATCTGGAAGGGGCGCTCACCAGGCTCATCGCGTACTCCTCACTCACCGGCGAGCCGCTGACCTTGGCGATGGCCCACCAGGTCCTTAGAAATCTGATGGATTCCGATGAGCACCGCGTTTCCATCGATAATATTCAGCGGTTGGTCTGCCGCGAATTCGGCCTGACCTTGCCGCAACTGAAGTCCAAGAACAACAGCCACAAGGTTGCCTATCCGCGCCAAATCGCCATGTACCTGTCCAAGCAGTTGACTCGGTCTTCACTGCCCCAGATTGGAAGCGCTTTCGGCGGGAAGCATCACACGACGGTTCTTCATTCCGTAAAGAAAATTGCGGAAAGGATAAAGATAGACCGGGATTTGAACAGACTTATCAACAAGCTTAGCGATAGTCTTAACTAGACTTAGTGGGTTCGTCCACTCACCGCTGGATTGAATCGTTTGTGAACATTTCACGCGGAGCGATCTTTGCACAGGAAATCACAAGGATTCACCGGCGCTCCACAGACGCGAGCTCCGCAAGCGATAAGGGTTGAAACAGTTCCAGAGTTTTAAACAATTGCACAGTCCCTACTACTACTTCTAACAGAATAGGATATCAAAATGGAATTCTCAGTAAAGAGATCCGACCTCCTAAGAGAGTTGGAGCTGGCCGACAGCGTGGTGGAAAGGAAGCAGACCATTCCCGTCCTTTCCAACGTCCTTATGGAGACCGAGGGCTCCAACGTCCGCCTGAGCGCCACGGACCTCGACATGGCGGTGCGGTCCTCATGCCCGGCGAAAATCAAAAAGGAAGGCGCCTCCACGGTCCCAGGTAGGCGGCTGCTCGAAATCATTCGCTCTCTTCCGGAATCTGAGGTCAAGATCAAGCTGCTGGAAAATCATTGGATTCAAGTGACGTGCGAGCGTTCATCGTTCAAGTTGGTGGGTATGGCCAAGGACAATTTCCCAAACCTACCCGAAGTGCCCAAGAAAATTGCGGCTTTTCCGGCCCAGGCCCTCGCCACCATGATTGCGCGCACGGGTTTTGCTATCTCCAATGAGGAGTCGCGCTACACCCTGAACGGTGCTCTGCTCCTGCTGAAGCCCGAGAAAGTGATGATGGTGGCCACGGACGGTCACCGCTTGGCGCACATCGAGCGGGAGGTCCAGATCGAGGGCCTGAGCAATGAACTGCGGGTTTTGGTGCCGAAGAAGGCCATGGAGAAACTTCCCCGGCTGCTTTCTCAGGCTGCCGATGACGCCAACGTCGAGTTCACTAAGGATGACAACCACCTGTTTTTTTCGCTCGGCGAGCGCATGCTGATTTCGCGGATTTTGACCGGGCAGTTTCCCAATTACGAAGCGGTGCTACCCCGCAACAACGAGCGCCTGGTGGGCCTTGAAAAGGGAGCGATTGCCGGCGCCATCCATCGCGTGTCGCTGCTGGCTGATGAGCGTTCGCGCGCCATCCGGATTCAGGTGGACAAGGATAAGCTGGAAATCTTCTCCTCGAGCGGTGATTTGGGCGAAGCGCATGAAGTGGTGGATGCGGAATACGATGGCGAGGCGATGGAAATCGGCTTTAATTACCAGTACCTCCTCGACTTCCTGAACGTGGTGGGGGAAAGCACCAAAGTTCGGCTGGAACTGAAGGATGAGCAGAGCGCGGGCCAGTTGCGTCCTGCCGAGGACGGGGCTTACCAGTACCGCTACGTCGTAATGCCAATGCGCGTTTGAGGCTGACGGGTTGGAAACACGGCGTCCGGTCGCAATGGCCACCAAGGTCGCAGCAGGGAAGATGAGCGTTTTCCTGAATTTCAAAAGTCAGTTCACGGGAACTTCAGACCGGCGGCGAGCGTTGCTGCCGGTCTTTTCGTGTCAAAAGCATTTTGCCGGGTGAGGAGGATCGTGTCAGAAACGACGAAAGAAACGCCAGCAACGGTCGCCGGGCAGCAGTATGACGCCGCCAGCATTAAAGTGCTGGGTGGGATTGAGGCGGTTCGCAAGCGGCCGGCGATGTACATCGGTTCCACGGGCCAATTGGGTTTGCACCATCTCGTTTGGGAAGTGGTGGATAATTCCGTGGACGAAGCGCTGGCGGGCTATGCGGATCGAGTTGATGTGGTCGTCCATTCGGATAATTCTGTGACCGTTGTTGATAACGGCCGCGGCATCCCGGTGGACATGCACAAGGAAGAGGGCCGCTCCGCCGCTGAGGTGGTGATGACGGTGCTGCACGCCGGCGGCAAGTTTGATAACAAGAGCTACAAGGTTTCAGGCGGATTACACGGGGTGGGCGTTTCCGTGGTGAACGCGCTTTCCGAGTCTTTGGACCTTGAAATCTGGCGCGAAGCGCCTCACGAAACGGCGCGCTACACTTGGGAGCAGTCTTATGAGCGCGGCAAGCCGCTGGCGCCGCTCAAAAGGGCCGGGAAAACTGAGAAACGCGGCACCAAAATCACGTTTCTCCCGGACACCCAGATCTTCGAATCGATCGAATTCAACTACGATACGCTGGCGCAGCGCCTGCGTGAGCTTTCCTTCCTGAATAAAGGCCTGACCATCCGCCTGAAGGATGAACGCTCCAACAAATCCGCGGAGTTTCATTACACCGGCGGCATCGCCGAATTCGTCAAGCACCTGAACAAAAACAAAGAGGTGCTGCACGCTACGCCGGTATACGCGGAAGCGCAGCGCGACGACGTGAACGTGGAATTTGCGCTGCAATATAACGACGGCTACGCGGAAACCGTGTTTTCCTTTGCCAACAACATCAATACCGTGGATGGCGGCACCCACCTTTCGGGATTCCGCTCGGCACTGACGAGGGCCATCAATCAGTTTGGCCAGAACCAGAGTCTGTTCAAGGATGTGAAGGAAAACCTGCAGGGAGAAGACGTGCGCGAAGGGCTTGTGGCGGTGATCAGCGTCAAGCTGCCGCAGCCGCAATTCGAGGGTCAAACCAAAGGCAAGCTCAACAGCGATATTCAGAGCGTCGTAGCCAGCTTCGTCTATGAAAAGCTGATGGAGCACTTTGAGAAGAATCCCACCGTGGGCCGCAAGATTTGCGCGAAGTCGATTGATGCGGCGCGCGCCCGTGAAGCGGCGCGCAAGGCCCGCGAGCTGACCCGGCGTAAGGGAGCGTTGGACTCGGGAGGCTTGCCCGGCAAGCTGGCCGACTGCCAGGAGCGCGATCCGGAGCGGTGCGAGCTGTTCCTGGTGGAGGGCGATTCGGCCGGAGGCTCCGCCAAGCAGGGACGTGACCGCCGCTACCAGGCTATTCTGCCGTTGCGCGGCAAGATCCTGAATGTGGAGAAAGCGCGGTTTGACAAAATGCTGGGTCACGAAGAGATCCGCGCCCTGATCACGGCGCTCGGCACCGGCATCGGCAAGGAGGATTTTGATGTCTCGAAGCTCCGCTACGGCAAGGTGATTATCATGACCGATGCCGATGTGGACGGCTCGCACATCCGCACCCTGCTGCTCACCTTCTTTTACCGCCAGATGCCGGAGCTCGTGGAGCGCGGGCACATTTTCATTGCGCAGCCGCCGCTCTACCTGATCAAAAAGGGCAAGAGCGTGCGCTACATCCGCGATGAGAAGGAATTCCGCCGCGAAGTCATGCGGCGCGCCACGGAAGATCATTCCGTGGAGTCAGGAAACGGCGGTAAGAAGACCTTGCTGCAGGGTGGTGATCTCACCAACATTTTAATGGCGCTGGCAGAATACGACGAGCTTTTCGACAAGCTGGAGAAGCGCACGGGCGATGGGCGCGTGGTGAAAGCCTTGTTGAACGTGGAATGCGGCAAGAAAGCCGAGCTTGAAGAGAAGAGCAAGCTCGAGGCGGTCGCCACAGGCATGAAGGATACCGGGCTCAAAGTCAACATCAAGCTTGACGAGGAGCACAACCTCTACACGCTTGCCTACGCCAATGAGAGCATCGGGGAACGCACCATCGATTGGGAATTGATTTCGAGCCCTGACTACCGGCGGCTTCTGGATCTTCACCGGCGTGTTCGTAACTTCGATCAGCCGCCCTTCGTGCTGCTGACCAACGGCGACCGCACGACGATCGAGAATCGCAAAGGCCTGCTGGAACACGTCATGTCCGTGGGCAAGAAAGCCTTCACCGTGCAGCGCTTCAAAGGACTGGGCGAAATGAATCCCAATCAGCTTTGGGAAACCACTATGGATGCTGACCAGCGCACCATGATGCAGGTGCGCATTGAAGACCATGTGGAGGCGGACCAGGTGTTCACCACGCTCATGGGCGACGCCGTCGAACCCCGCCGCCAGTTCATTGAAAGCAACGCCCTGGATGTGAAGAATCTGGATATTTAGCGGAATGGTCCAGTAAGAGCCGCCGATTTGGTGCGTTATTCGTCGCCGTTTGCCAGAGTCGGTCTGCTCTGGCGCAGGATGATCTTCGGGTGCTGGTACACAATTGCCGTGGCGAATCGCTCGGCGGGGAGTTTGACCCCGAAAGTGTGCGTTCGGCCACCCCGGCCCTCACCGGCCTTGCTGCCCTCATACTTCCAGTCTTCCTCACGGAGGAAGGCCACGTCCACTCTCCAGATGACCACTGGCCTTTTGGCCTTTATGATCTCGGTTGAATCGATCAAATACCTCCAAACTATGTACCATCCCGAGTGGTTGTAATGCGACTGAAGCGCCCACGGGCGTGTCGTTCCCTTCGATTCCAAAGCTTGCTCTGGAGGAGGGTTTAGCCGGCCACCGAGCGACATATCCGGGAAACGCTGTTGCGCCACGTCTGGATGCTTGTGCTTTTTGTAGGGGCTGAGCGAATGAAGAGCGCGGATGCCGAATATGCCAACCAGCCCACTGAACACATTGGCTTGTTCAAAGTAGACATCGATGATTTCTTTGGTTTCCTCTTCGATGTAGTCGATAGCTCTGCGAATATGGGCAACGCGCAGTTCAGGGGGGAGCGGGACGAGGTTATCGAAGCCTTCAGAACCAGCAGGCAAAGCAGACTCTCCAGATGGGGAAGACAATTGCGCTAAAAGGGAAGGAGCATGACCGTTCGCGACACGCCATGTGGGGGCCGCCGGTTACTGGTGGAAGCCCTGCCTGCCGGAATCACTATTTTGGCGAGCTTTGGGACAGCTTCTTTCGCCATGTCGAAAAACGCGGGATCACTCTCGACCCCAATGCTCTCATACCCGACCGCCACCGCCGCGGCAATCGTCGAACCGGCCCCCATGAACGGATCGAGAACTACGCCACAGCCGAGGGGCAGAGAAGCTCTTAGCATTTGGCGCATGAAGGCTTGAGG